>CAYIMK010000001.1:0-17447 GCA_964364595.1 Microcaldota archaeon
CAGCGTGGCGTCGCGGGTGAGGTGGCGGCCGTCCAATTCATAGCGGGTGGTGCCGTCCTCGTGGATTTGGCGGCGGATTTCGAAATGCCGGTCGCCGTCGATTTGGATGACGACCTCGGCCGTCGAGCTGGCGAGGTTGATGAGCTCGGCCACCTTCTTGGCCCGCAGGGACTTGAGGGATGATTCGCCGAAAATGAAGCGGATGGCGTCGGTCACGTTGCTCTTGCCCGAGCCGTTGGGGCCGGCGAGGGCCACGAAGCCGTTTGGCAAGCTCGCCTCGGCGGACTTGAAGGATTTGAAGCCGCGGAATTTGATATGGCTGATGTAATACACGAATATCCGGCCTCTGCAGACGCTCGTCGCCTTTGGCCCTTTTCCGCCGTGAGATTAAAAAAGGAGACGGGGAAGACGGATTTCTGGGCCTGATTCTCTTTTTTATCCCCGAACCTGAACCAGCAGCCGGCCGGACGTGGTGTGGAGCGGGAAGCGCAGGTCGTTGGGGTCGTTGGTGCCGCAGTCGGCTGCCTGCGCCGCACGGTCCGCGCCGACCGCGTCCTGGCAGTTCTTGAAGGCGAGCGTGACGAAGATGGTGCGCATGTCGTTGGGCACCACCTTGTTGGTGGACTGGAGCGGGATGGAATACGCGACTGAGCCGCCCTGAGGCACGTACTGCCCGCACAGCGGGTCGCCGTTATACGGCGCATAGTTGCCCCCGACGAGGCGGAAGGCGCAGTTCTTGACATATATAGGGAAACCCTGCGTGTTGGTGATGTTGAAATGAACCTCGAGCTCGTTGGGTGTCGCAGTCTTGGCCGAATAGAACCCGCCGCAGGGGATGTTGGGCGCAAAGAGGCATTCCTCGCCTGAGAAGCGGCCAGGGCCCAAAAGGCCGGAGCTGATGAGGGCGGCTATCACCACGAACATGGCGAAGAGAGCCCAGCCGTAGGTGGCGAGGTATTCTGCCGCGACTTGCCCGCGGCGGGAGTTGCGCCGGCCCGATGAGAAAGAAGCCATGCGTCGGCAAGGGGGCCGAAAGATTATAAACCTCAAGCACGAGGCGAATGGCGGACACAGAAAAGGGGCACATCGAAAATACAGCAGATGCGGCCAGAGCGCGCCAGAAGGTGTTTTGATGGAACAGAAACAGAAAGACAGCGTTTATGGATTTGTCACCAGCAGTTTCCCGCTTTATGCCAACGGCATCGACCAGACGGGCATCATCTATATCTGCGAGAAGGGCCTCGTCATCAAGAACGAGGGCCATTTCATCCGCGCGCCGCTCGAATACGTGCGGGGGCTTGAGCGCGTCGAGGAGATGCCGCTGGGCAAGGTCAGCATGATAATGCGCGTGTTCGACCAGATGGGGCAGGAGTATTCGTTCGCGGCCGGCATAGCCGACATGAATTACGAGGCGCTGGTGAAGATGTGCCCCAACTCGCAGGGCAAGGCGAAGGGAAAAACCGCCGACTTGTGACGCTCCGCGGGCTAAAGCCCGCGGCTTCTTGCTGCGTTTGGGCTTTAGGCGAGAAGCCGCTGAAAAAGGGTGCGCTCTCTCCGCAGTCTGAAGCCAGCGGCTTCGAGCGCACCCGCGGAGCGTCAGTGAAGTAAAACCGCTGCTAAAAATAAATGGCGGGCACGCGCCCGCCGAACAAAAAAAGACCTGCAGTTTCCGTCCGGACCAAAAAGAGTTCGGGCCGGCTGGGCCGTTTCATCCGGGTTTTTTGTTTTTTGCTGTTCTTCTTTTTCGTTGTGTTTGCGGATTTCCCTCCTTGTTTTTGGATTTTTGCATTGTCAGTATTCACCCGTCCACGGCCGGTAGGTCAGCTGCTCCCAATTCTCTCCCTTGGTGCCGAACAGCACTTCTCCGACGATTTGCAGCGGCACCAGCCGGCTCTTCTTGAGCCGGTGTTCCAGCCATTTCACCCTGCTCACCCCCCACGGGATAAGAACGGTCTTGGGGCGTTTAATGGTGAGGGCGCCCCGATATTGAAAAAACGATGGAAAATGGCGGAAAACAGCGCGTTTTTACGCCCTTAATCCCATTTTTCGCCCATTTTTTGAATGCGGGTATTTTTCCATATTTTTACTCTCTTTCCCTTCCAATTCTTCGTCGTTCCAAGTTCTTCATTCCCCGATTTTCAGCAGCATCTGCTGCGCGCCCATCTCGTCAATCGGCCTGGCCGGCACGCCGGCGGCGCACAGGGCGCGGGCCGTGTTTTCGTTGTCGCCGTGCGCAAGGAAAACCTGCTTTGCTCCGCAGCCTTTGGCGTATTCAAGAATCTCGCCAAAGTCGGCGTGGTCGGAGAGGGGGAATGCGGCGTCGGCAGGCAGTTGGCGCACCAGCGCCCAGCCGGTCGCCAGCGCGCGGCGGACTTTGCGCCTGTGCACCTCCGAGAGGCGGGAGGCAAGGGATGCGGTGAGGGCCTGCGGCGGCATGACGGCATGAAAAGGCCCGCGCATGACTCCCTGCGCTTCGGCCGAATCTGGGGAGAGCCAGTCAAGTTTCACTCCGTTGCGCCTGTAGGCCTCGCAGACCTGCGCAGCGCGGCCCGACACTATGGGCGCCTCGCCAAGAAAATCGTTGATGAACTTGACCAGCTCCTGCGCCTTGCCGGTAGAATAGCCGCCCCAGAGCTGCACGGCATCGCGGTTCTGGCGCGCCCAGCGTTCCATGCCCTCCAGCACGCCGTCCATCGGCGGGAAGGCCACGCGCGGGTCGCCGTAGGTGCACTCGATTACGAGCGTGTCGCAGGGCAGGATGGGAGCTGCTTGCACCGTGAGCCCTGCGCGGCACTTGAAGTCGCCGGTGTAGACCAGCTGCCCCCACTGCTCGCTCTGCCCGCTGATTTGCGTGGAGCCCAGGATGTGGCCTGCGTCGTGCAACTGAAGGCCGTCGGGCACGTCAATTCTGGCGGGCAGGATTTTGGCGGGCGGCTCAATGGAGGAAAGAGTGCGGGATTTTTTTGAACGGCGATAATATTTTTTTTCTGGTTTTGCTTCTGGTTTTAGCTCGGGTTTTATTTCGATTTTCTCGGGCTCGTTTTCTTGTGTTTGGTTCTGCTTGTTCAGCCCCAGAATGTCGGCCGTTATGCCGGAGCAGAAAATCGGCAGCGGGCCCCCTAAGGCCTGCGTGTGGTCGGAGTGCGCGTGCGAGATGTAGGCCAGCTCGCCGCCCGTCACGTCCATGCCGATGCGCCGGCCGCCCAGGCGCACCACCAATTCATTGCCCATCAGGTGCGGAAACGGAGGGAGAAAATAAATAGACGACTACGGGCATGGCGCTTAGGCCCGTTTTTACCATTTTGGTCCTGACGAATAAGGTGGAGTTATATTTATGCGCTTCCACATAATATAGGTGATTTCACATGGCTAACATCACACTAAGCCTCTCCGAGGCGTTGTATGCACGCATGCGCGAGCACTCCGAATACAGATGGAGCGATATCGCCAGGCGCGCCATCGAGCAGAAGCTGGCGGACGCCGAAATGATTGAGGATTTGCGGGCGCTGGAAGCTGCCGAAAGGGAATTCAAGGCAGGCAAGACCATCTCTTACAAGGCAGCGGGCAAACAACTGGGTCTTTGACGTGGGGCATGAGGTTCGGTTCCGGGAAGAGGCCTTGCAGCAGCTCGAAGCGTTGGACAAGCCGGTTCGTGAGCAGATATACAGGAAAATCGGGCATCTGGGGCAGAACCCGCTTCTGGGCGAGCCGCTCTCCAACCTGCTCAAGAACAAGCGGCGGCTTCACGTCGGAAAATACCGCGTGCTCTACCTGATTGAGGAAGATAGTGTCATCATCGCGCGCGTGGGGCACCGCAAAGACGCTTACGAATGAGCCCGCTTACTGCGGCCGGACGATGAATTTCTTGGCGTCCAGAAGGTGTTCCTTCGACCGGCTGCCGTCGAAACTGACGCCCTCCAACCCCACAAAATAGACGCCTGCGGCGAGGTGGAACGGACGCAGGTCGATGGTCGCGTCATAGTGGCGGGCCTGGGTCGGCCCCGCCTGCTGCGCGGTCCCGAGGCGCTGGCCGGCTTCATCGTATATCCCCAAAGTCATATACGTCGCGCCGATATCGAAGGAGATGGTGATATGGTCGGTGGCCGGATTTGGGTAGAGGTTGGTGATGGCTGACTGGAAGGAGCCGCCGATGGCATGGCCTAGGGCGAAGTTGTTCCAGTCCCATGGCTTGAATGGATTGGCATGCTCTTTGACCTGCCACACGAAGGGATTGAGGTCGTTGTTGACGTAGCCGATGCGCCGGTCCGAAATCGACTCGGAATAAACGCTGAATTTGGCCCATTTCGAGTTAAGTGTGAAGCCTGGCGCAGTTTGAGTGACGCTGATATAATATGGCTTCCCGGTTTTCATATCAGTGAATGTCTGATGGGTTCCGGGTTCTACTTCGATGGTGGAGATGACCTTGCCGGTTTTATCCACAATGTCGATTAGCGCCGTATGAGTGTTTGATGTCCCTTTCGCCCCCAGTATATCCGCGAGCCTGAAAAAGAAGTCTCCGGACTGGATTCCGCCACTAAGATGATAACGCCCGCTCTGGGCTTCCCCCTCGCCGAGCAGCAGATTGGCCCCATAAGCATCGAATTGTTTCTTCAAAAATTCGGGATTGACATCAAGAGGCCACTTTCCGCTGGCCAAGTCCACCATGCCCGTATAGTAGTTGCCCAATGCCTGCCCGCTCCTGTCAGTGACCCCGTAATTCGCCGGCTGGAATGTTTTGCGCGAGCCGTAGGTCTTGTACAAAAACCATTCAGTATCGCTCATGAAATTTTTATCAGGCCACACACGAAGATAGATGAAGCCGTACATCACGGAGCGGTCCGTGCTTTTGGATTCGTCGATTTCGCCGAGGGTTAAAGCGGACATTATGGCGCCGCCCCGCATCACGTCTACCTCGGTGTAGAAGCCCTTGCCTGAAAGGCGTACAAAGCCGCCAGAACCCGCCGGCTGATAGATGAAATCGCAATTGTTCAGGAACTGCTGGCTCGAAGAAAGCGGAATATAGATCTCTGACCCCTGCGCGTCAAGGGGCACGATGCTTCCGTCGCTTGTTTTCATCAGCGCGAACCCCATCTCCGGACCACTGTGCCCCTCCAGCGACAGGCGGATGACATACCCATCGTACGCGCTCCCGTCAGCGAAATCGAAATGCTTGTCTGCAAGCACCTGCACCCGCACGTCATCAAATATTGCGCGGTTCTGGAACTGGATTTGCACGCCGAGCGGAAACCAAGCGCCGCTGTCGCTTCCCCACTGTGACGCCAGAGCGCCGGGCTCGGCCACCACCCAGAACGCAGTCCGGTCATTGCCGGTCTGGGTGAGATTGTTGCTTATCACGTCTTCGATGCTGCCCGCATCCCCGAACACTGCCCGCGCCTGCCACTCGCCCGAGCGCACATTTGCAAATGGGTCAAGGGCCTCCCAGCGGATGCGCTGGCCGTCCTCGAGGATGTAGCGCGTGGTCCCGTCGCTGAGCCACATTTGTTTTGGAAATGTTTCCAGCTTCTCCACCTGCAGGTCCTGTCCCGCCAGACGGATGAAGTCGCCGGCTTTGAGCTGGCCGTCCCGTTTGAATTGTATGGCGAACTGGTCCAGAGTTCCATAGAAGTCCTGCCCAGCGAACAAGAACTGGGTGCCGCCTGGGCTGTAGAGGTGATAGGTGTTGTGGCACTCCGGATGCGACACGGGGCCGACTTTCTCGCCGTCCAGAACAAGGTATTGGGGCTTGAAAAGCTCGGGCGAATAGTTCCAGCCGTAGGGGGTGCCTAATTCCCCCGCGCCGTATCTGGGCGGAATCTGGACGACTTGAATCTTGTCCGTCTCTTTTTTGATTTCTTGGACTGGTCCGCCCATCGGTTCATCCCGGGATGATTTTTGCGGCGTGGATTTATCTGCGTTTGCATATATTGGCGGCGGATTCGGATTGGAACTGAAGACGGACGGGCCCGTAAGCAGGGGCAGATGCAGGAAAAAAGCGCTCAGGCCGGCGGCCAGCGCCGTTTTGAGCGGTGCCGGACCAGGAGCGGATTTCTTGTTCATCGTTTTCAGACTCGCCCTATTCCGCCATCTGCCGGTGCTGGTTCAGCTCGCGCTCGAGCTTGTCGAGCTGGCGGCCAATTCGGTCCATGGCCGAGCGCATGGCGGCGATTTCGAACGAGATGGACTGGAGGTAAACCTTGTCCAGCACGACGGGCGCCTTGGGCATGACGACCTCCTGGCGGGGCGTCAAATCCATTTCGCTCTTGATGTCGTCCAGGCTGCTCTGCACGGCCGCCGGCACATTCGGGATGTGCGCGGGGGCGTGTGCTTTTGATTTTGAATGGGCGGAAGCAGATGATTTTTTGGAAGCGCTTGCGCCGGATTTGGCGGCCGCTTTCGCGTCGGCGGCCATCTGCTTGCGGGCAGCATGCACCCATTTCTTGATGTTGGAGAAAGGCGCGAACTTGTTTGTCTTGGTCTTCTCGTATATCTCGGTGCGCAGGCTGTTGAGCTTGTTCTTGTCCAGCGTCTGGCCTTCCCAGCGCTTTAGGCGCGCCTTGACAATCTTGATGATAGTTTCGTCCATGCCCTCACTCCATACCGCGTGTTTTGCCGTCTAGAAACAGTCGTTTCATCTGAAATGTTTTTTATAAAGATATATATTAAGCTGATACCTGTTTTTACGTCATATGTCATTCATAATCACAATTTTGTGATGTCTGTCCAAAACTATTCTTGCTTTTTCTCCCAAAGGCTATCTAATACTTTATAGATTAGCTTGGCTTTTTTGGGTCCCATGCCCTCCACTTCCTGTAATTCTTTGACAGATGACGTAAAAATACGGGCCGGAGTGCCGAAATGGGCCAAAAGACGGCGCGCCATCTGCGGGCCCACGCCAGGCAATGCTTCGATGATGGAGCGCTGGGTCTGCTCGAGAGTGATGCTCTTGGGTTTGGCCATCACGCGCATGGGCACTTTTTTGGCCAATTGGTCATGGCGGGCAAGGGCGGCCAAAAGCTCGGCGGTGGCGGGCGGGCTTTTGGTGAAAAAAATGCTGATTCCGAGGTCTGAGACGAGGGCGGAATAGGCGCCGAGGAGGGCGGAGCGGGAAACGCGGTTGGAACGCTCGTCGTCGCGGTCCCGCTCAACAATCAAAACAACGCGGGGGTACGATTGGATCAGTCTTGCCGCCTGCTCGAACAGCCGGCCATCGATGATGGAGGCCTCGAAATCCGCGCGGCTCTTGCGCTCGGCAGCAAGACGTTCCGAGAGAACGAAGTCGGCGATGGAAAGCGTCTTGCGCTCGACGATGCAGCCGGCATCCTCGAGCAATTTGTCATATTCTTTTGATTCGCGCTCGTCGATGACAACAAGAGCTTGCAGGGGGGCGGGGGCCCCGTGTTTGCCAGAACTGCGTGCCGAGTGTGCTTCGTCCACATGCCCACCGCCGTATGCCGATTGCTTTTGGTTTATATGCCCCGCTTTTGTTGCCGAATGAAATTTCGCGTGTAATTATTTGGAGGGGGTTTGTCGTCGAATGAAAGATAGGTTTAAAAAACCAATCATGATAGAGTCATGACGGGATCGTGATAGATTCATGCACCCATCATGGCCGTCCAAAACGGGCGGGCCGAAATGGGCGGCGGAATCGAAATCAACACCAAGGTATCGGCATGGGGTCCGGGGAATATAAAACTTTGCAGACGGCGGCGGAGCTGTCCGGTCTGATGCAACAGATGCTTCAGCGGCTGCAGTCCCTGGAAGAAAGATTGGAAAGAGTGGAGCAGAAAGTGTCCAAATTGCCGGCAATGGCATCCGGCCAGCAAGCGGCCGGCCCGGGCGTTCTGGAAAGCGCCGGGGTAAGCGTCAGCATGGCGGGCAGTCCGACAACATTCGGCGCGGGCGAACGCGAATTGATGCTCGCGCCGGCCGACGAGCAAATCGTCCAGCTTATCCGCGCGCGCGGAAACGTGTGCGCACAGGACGTTCAAATCAGGTTCAAATACAAAGGCAGGAATGCGGCCTCGGCGCGCCTGAGCCGGCTCTATGAATTGGGCCTGCTCGAAAAGGCGCAGGCAGGCAGGGTGGTTTACTATCGGATGAGAACTGCATGAGAAGATTCTGTTCCGTCCAAATATCACGCTTGACATATGCGCAAATTTTCGGGGCGCAAATGGCAAGGCGACCAAAAAAGGGCGGGGTTGTGTTGGCACGCAAGCCCCCCTCATCTTCATGGCAGCCCGGGGGTTTGGGTCAATCACCTCCCACACCTCATAGTTTTGCCCTATCCCCGGGCTGCCTATGAAATCTTGGTCGCCGATTCACGTTCATGGCGGTCCAGCCCGGTTGGGAACTTTCACCTCCCACACCATTTCGTCTTTTTGTTTCCGGCCCGGCTGGGCCGCCAGGAAATTATTTTCTTTAGCGCAAGCAAGGGAAGTGGAGAGTGGGAAGCTGAAGCAGAGAACGAAGGCGAATTTGGTTTTGTGAAGGCATTAAATACCTTGCCGCTGATGCATTCGCGTGGACGCGCCCATCGTGATTACGAGTTCCGAGCTGGCGGATTACACCGTGCTGTACCGCAAGCAGAAGGAGACTATCTTCCGCCGCGACTTTCTGGCGCGGCACGGCAGCGGACCACAAGACCCGGCAGTTCTGGCTTTGAATACACAGCTTTCTGACGTCGAGTCACGGCTCAAGCCGATTGAGGAGCGCATACGGCAAGTCGATTTGGTGATGGTGGTGCCAAAAAGAGCGGACCTCATTTCCATCAACGCCGAAATCAACCAGCACTCGCGCGAGGCACTGGACACGGCGCTCAAAAGCCGCGCGGGGCCGGTGTTCGAGCTCCTGCGCAAGCGGGCCGAAATAACAAAGCAGAATTACGAGCGGCGCGAGGAAATCGCCCGGCTCACCATTTTGCTCAACATGCTCCCCAGGCCCGAGGCCGAATCACTGCGCACTCTGGTTGAATCAAATTCCATGCATGAAGTGACCATCGCCTCGCTCACGGGCGGGCAGCAGCAGGAGATGGTGACGCTCCTTGGCCGCCTCAACGTCATGGCCTTTGTGTCCGATAATCTCCTTACGCTGGATAAAAAAAAAGTGGATAGCCGGGACTTCCTGAGCTGGCCCGGAGAGGTGTCAATGAGCGTCGGCAACTCGGGAAGCCCGGGCATGCTTTTTTGGGTTAACAAGAACAAGCTCAACGAGTGGGAAGAGAATGAGAAGCACATGACTGAAGTTGGCCGCAAGATACAGATGAAGCTGGCCCAGAGCCAGGCCGCGAGCCTCAACGAGACCGAGCAGAAGGAATTCGAATCATTGCAGCAGATTTATCTGGAATTGAGGAACCGCCGCCTGTCGATTGCAGGCGCCAGGCAGGCCATGTCGGTGAGCCTGCCGAAAGTTGACAAGCCGCCTGAGCGGGCCGGCGTGCCGACAATTGATTTGGGGCCGACGATGCCGGCGGATTAATGGCGGAAAAATCGGCAGGACACCAGGAAGACTCCCTCGGCCGCCCGGATAATGCCCCTTTTTATTCATAGTCGGCCCAAATTGGATTATGACGACGAGCGCGAGCGCCAGCGCGGCCCCTATACGTGGATTCGCCCTTTCCTCGAGCACCAGCGTGCGCGAGCTGGTCGGGCAGATGAGGGGGGCCGGATTGCAGGCAACGCAGGTTGGGCAGGCGGCCGAAGTGATTTCCCGGATGCGAGCAGAGAAGGCAAAAATCATTCTTACTTTTACCACCAACCTCGTCACCTCCGGCCTTAGGGAAGTTTTCGCCGAGCTGGTGAGGCAGAAGAAAGTGCACGCAATCATCACCGCCATCGGCTCGGTCGAGGAGGACGTGATGAAGACGCTGGCTCCGTTCGAGCATGGCAGCTTTGATGCCGACGACTGGCAGCTTCGTGAGCAGGGCCGAAACAGGGTTGGAAATATCATCATTCCGAACGAAGCATATGTGAAATTGGAAAAGGTGCTGCAGTCATTTTTTGCAAAAGAGTTTGAGAAACAGCAAAAACTCGGACGGCTTCTCGCGCCGCACGAAATCATCCGTGATTTGGGATTGGAGATAAAGGATGAAAATTCGATTGTTTACTGGGCCGCGAAAAACAACATCCCGATTTTCTGCCCCGCGCCGACAGACGGCGCATTCGGCCTCCAGCTTTACTTCTTCAGGCAGAAGCACCCCGCATTTGGAATTGACGTGGCTGGCGATTTGAAGCCGCTTGGCCAATTGGTGCTGGACGCCGACAAGACCGGCGGCATAATTCTTGGCGGCGGGGTGGCCAAGCATCATGCTATCGGGGCCAACATTTTGCGCGAGGGCTTTGACTATGCGGTGTATGTGAGCACGGGAACGCCCTACGACGGCTCGCTGTCGGGCGCGCGGGTGAACGAGGCCGTGTCTTGGGGCAAAGTTTCGCCAAAAGCCAAAATCGTGCACGTGGAGGCCGATGCGAGCATAGTGTTTCCACTGCTCGCGTGCGGGATGCTGAAAGAGTAAGAAAAAACTCAATTTTATTTTTTTGCGCTGGTCAGCTTTCTTTTTTTGCGCGGGTTAATTCTTTCGGTATTCTGTACTCTACCCAAGACACGCGGTTGTTCTGGATAGCGTCGCGCAATTGCCTCTCCTGCGATGAGAGCCGCGCCTCGCCGCTCTTGATTTCCACGAAAATTACCTCTTGGATGCTCTGCGCGTCCGCCCCCTTGAACACGATAAGGTCAATCGGCTTGCCGATGAAGCGCGCCTCTGTAGGCGAGTAGGGGAAATCGGGCAGATAGGGGGCCAGCTGCTCGGAAAACTGGCCGCCCAAAACCGCGCGCGAGCGCGAGACGGCGTCCTGGCGGATGGAGGCGACTTTGCCCGTCCATTCGCGGTTGGCGAGGGAGCGGCCCAAGGAATAGGCCAAAAACGCGACAACCAGCACCACGCCGGCAAGCAGGAGCATTTCGAGAGGTTCCATGAATGGAAAAAGAAGGCATCTGATTTAAGGTTACTCGGGACGGGCTGCTTGAACTTACTCCAAGCGGGCTTTGTCGCCGATTTTGATGCCGTTTTTTTCGCAAAATCCGCCATTCACTTCCAGCACGAAGCGGGCCGGCGCGCGGGAGGTGTAGCGCTGGCAGCCGGAGGCCCGCTCGCTGAGACAGGGCGCCATGGACTGGATGTCGACCACCGACATGCCCTCGTCGAGGAAAATCGCGTCGAGGGGGATGAGCGTGCGGTACATGTAGAAAGTCGGGCGATAGGCAGGGGCGGGGCCCATGTCGAAGAGCATGCCGCTGCGCTCGTCCAAAAAGGTGCGGCCCATCAGGCCGGTTTCGATTTGCGCCGGCGTGGCGGCCATCTCGACGGAGAGGGAAATATCGTGGCTTTTGAATTCAAGCGTGCGAAAAGAGGGGGGGGCGGCGGAAGGCCCCAGGCAGCCGAAAGACAATGCCAGCAGAATGAACGCGGCCGCGATGAAAATGCTGTTTTTGCCCATCGTTTTCCATCTCAAAGCTGCCTGCATTTTCTCTCAAAACGGCCCGGTTCTCTTCTCAAACCAGCCCGTCTTGCCCATACGAAGTATTTAAATAAAATGAGGACTCATATAGCCGTGGCTGTTTGGGCCCATAGATTAGCCTGGTTGGAGCGATCGACTGATAATCGAAAGGTCCTGAGTTCAAATCTCAGTGGGCCCAACCCTTTTTCTTTTTTCTGTCCGGTTGCATATATGTAAGCGCTCAAATTTTCCCCATCTCGATAAAAACGTGTTCTTCGACGTGGAGAAAAACTTCCACCTCGAAGAGCGGGCAAAAACACGCTTTATCATTTTTCCAACAGGATGCTCACGTCGCAGGCATCGCAAAAATCGTCCAAAAAGTCGAATCAGAAAATGGCCCGTAACGGCGTCCGAAACTTTCGCTTAACGCCGTGGCCGGGAGAATCTTAAGCGCTTACTTTTTTCTAATTCTCTTTTTGAATGTCCTATGCTCTTTTTGAAATTTCCTAGGTGTTGAAGTTCGGGTTGCACTTGTTGAGGCAGCCGAGGCGGTCGTCGTTGTTGGGAAGCGACTGGCACTGCTTGTAGTCCCGCGCGCCCGAGTAGCACCAGCGGGTGAAGCATTTGTAGCGGTCTGTGCTGAGCGTGAGCTGCGTGCAGATGCGCACTTCCTTCTGCGCGATGGACGCCAGTATGATGCATTCGAGCTGGTCCGAGCCGCCCGTGCCGCCGCATATGACCGGAGGCGCGGTCACATTCTGCGGGGGGGCGGTGACGTTGGCTGGAGGAGTGGTGACGTTGGTGCGATTTACGGGCGGAGTGACGCTAGTGTTGTTGACAGGCGGCTTGGTCACGTTTTTGGGCGGAGCGGGAGGTGCGGGGGGAGTTACGACCGGGGTGTTCTTTACGGGTGGAAGCGTGACGGTGACATTTGATTTGGACGGCGTCTTGTAGGGCGGCGCGGGAGGGGCGGACTGGCCAAGGCAGCCCGAAAAGAGGATGGACGCAAAGAGGATGGATATGAGCAGAAGAGCAATCAGCGGCAGCCAGCGCATGCACAACACCTGTTCAATCTTTGTGGCGGCCGAATATTATGAGGAGAATCACGGTGAACACCACGCCGGCCAGCACTATTGTGGTGACCACTGACGGGTCGGAGATGTCCAGCGAGCTGCCGCCCGGAGAGCCGGACTTTGTTGATGAGGAATAATTGGAAACCGGGCAGGCGGTCCAGTTGCCGCAGATGGATTGGACCTGCGAGGGCCCAAACGAGATGCGGCCGCTGGTGTTGCAGTAATAGCGGTAGGAAGTATCGACGCAATTGCGGCAGTAGCCGCTCCTGTCGGCCTCCTGCCGCTTCTTGTCGCTGCCGCGGGTGAAGCCGCAGGTCTGCTGCCAGTCGCTGCAATTCAGCTCGGAATAGCGGTGGCCGACGGTGTAATCCACGATTGAGCGGGATTTGACGCACCACGCCACATAGGTCGAGGCCATGCACGCGCGGCTGAGATTGGTGGCCTGGTCACGCTCGGTGAAATTGCTGGTCTTCTCGATATAGAAGCGGGTCCAGCCGGTGCAGTAATCGCTGCCGGTGCAGTCGATGGCCCAATAGGTGCGGGAGACGTTGAAATCGATGAAGTTGGAGGCGGAGTTGCAATAGGATATGTAGGTTATATTGTGGCACTTGCGGGCATAACCCAGGTCATCCTTGAGGGAATAATCGGTGCTTTTGGTCGACTGGTAGGCGGTCCAGCCCCAGCAGGAAGTGTTATTGCCAGAATAGACGACGTCGGACGGGGCGTAAACGCTGGCACTGCGCGATGATGCGGCGAAAAGGAAGGAGAGGGCGAAGAGGAGGACGACGAGAGTCAGGAACGCACGCATAAGCCACCACGGAACCGGCGAAGGCCGCATAAGCCACCACCGGATTAGACAAGAGTGCCCAAGGTGCCCAAGATTTTAAACCAATCGCCCGAAAGCCGGACGGCAGGAGCGGGTTCTTCTTCCGCTGACGCGGGCTCGCGCGAGGGTGGCGCCATTATCTCTTTTTCCACTTCGCCAGGGCCTGCGCCAGCTCGACATGGGTTTTGGCGTACTGCTCCAAAGACACGCCCTTTTTTGCGGCCTCCAATGACTGCACCAGCGCGCGCGAGCCGGCATATGTGCCCCCCGGATGGCCGTGCACCCCTCCGCCGCACTGGAACACCGCCTCGTCGCCGATGAGCTTGTAGAGCCCCGGCACCTGGAGGGGGGAGAGGCCGCCCGAGCAGACGGAAAAGACCGGCTTGATGTTTTTCCACTGCTTGCGCCAGCCGTCGCCGTTGATGTCGCGGTGGATTTGCATGACATCCTCGGCCGAGCCCTCCATCTTGCCCAGCATCGCGCCGATGTGGAGCTGGTCCGTGCCGCACAAGCGGCAGAGTTTCGCCAGGACGCGCATGGACATGCCGTGCGTCTTTATGCGGGCAAAGGCCGCATACATTGCCCTGTGCGCGTGGATGAACATTTTCATGTTCTGGTGGCGCATGAACTGGACTGATGAGAGTCCGGCAGTTACGACGTCAATCATCATGCATTCTCCCCCCTGCCGTTTCACCAGCTCGGCGCGCTTGAGCATGAGGTCGGCAGGTGCGGTGATGTTGGGGGCATAGACTTTCTTTTTTCCGGTTTCTTCTTCTGCCTTGTCTCTTGCCTCCAAATAACGGACAATGCGCTCTTCGAATCTGGAGAATGGATGACTCGTGAGATTTTCGTCGTCTTTTACGAAGTCGAGGCCCCCGGCCCACGCGTCATAGGCAACTTTTGCCCCCTCTTTTGGCGTGAGGCCGACTTTTGGCTTGACGATGGTGCCCAAGTGAGGGCGGCGCTTGGATGCGGAGGCGGTGCCGACCAGCTTGCGCACGCCTTCCATTCCGAAAGCCGGCCCTGCGAAAGTTTCGAGATATTTTTTCGGGGCTTCGAAATCCTCGAGCCGCAGGGCGGCCACCTCTTTCATGCCGAAAATGTTGCCTGCGATATCGGAAAGAATTTGAGAAGAGTTGTCTGGCTCGAAAAGTTCGAGTGGGTAGGCGGCCTTGAGTATGCCGGTGCGCTTGTTGATTGCATAGATGCGGGCCTGCAGTTTTGACAAGACGCGCTGCTGCATGGTGGAGAGAACCGTCCAGGTGCCAATGGAGGATTCTGCCGCCACGGCTTCGGCGGCCTGATGAAGCGTGCGGCCCGGCCCTGGCACCACTCTGAAGGTGACCAGCATGTTGGAATCAGGATCCGGCTGCCGCCCAATCTGAACATAACCGCCATAACCGCCATATGCCATAGATAGCACCCCAAAATGACTTGGCCCCAGCACATCGATGACATTTATTATCCTTGCCTCTCCAATACCCGTCATGGACATCGACAAATCCAAGAACTTCTCAGGGTGGTTCAACACCATCATCTCGGACGCGGCCCTCGCCGACTTGCGCTACAACGTCAAGGGCTTCGTTGTGTTCAGGCCGTGGTCGGTCAAGAGCATGAAGCTGATGTACGCTGCCTATGAAGCTGAACTCGAGCGCCGCGGGCATTCACCCGCCCTGTTCCCGGCCCTTATTCCCGAGGGAAATTTCAAGATCGAGGGGGAGCATGTCGAGGGCTTCACCCCGCAGGTGTTCTGGGTGGACATGGCCGGAGGAAACAAATTGGAAGAGCGCCTCGCCATGAGGCCCACCTCCGAGACGGCGATGTACCAGATGTATGCGCTGTGGATTCAGGGACTTGCCGATTTGCCGCTCAAGATTTACCAGAGCTGCCAGGTGTGGCGCTACGAGACAAAGGCCACCAAGCCGTTCTTCCGCTCAAGAGAATTCCACTGGATTGAGGCACATGACTGCTTTGCGACCGAGAAAGGGGCGAGAGGGCAGGTAAAAGAGGACATGGACATGACCGAGGCGGTCGTGCACCAGCAGTTCGGAATACCTTTCCTCTTCTGCCAGCGCCCCGAGTGGGACAAGTTCCCCGGCGCGGTTCACACTTATGCCGCCGACACCCTGATGCCCGACGGCCGCGTACTTCAGCTTCCTTCCACCCATCTGCTGGGCACGAACTTCGCCAAGGCATTCAACGTGAATTATCAGGATGAGAAAGGAAACCGCTCGCCGGTGTGGCAAACGTGCTACGGGCCGTGCATCTCGCGCATCTACGGAGCCATGTTCTCCATGCACGGGGACAACAAGGGGCTGGTGCTGCCTTTCGATTTCGCGCCGCTTCAAGTGGTGCTTGTGCCCATCCTGGGAAAAAACCAGGACGGCACGGCTATCATGGCTTATGCCGAAGAGGTGCTGGCCAAATTGCAGTTCGCTGGGCTTCGCGCCAAAATTGACGACACGCCAAGCACGCCGGGCTTCAAATACAACCACTGGGAGCTGCACGGCGTGCCGATGCGCGTAGAGGTTGGCGGGCGCGAGGCAGAGCAAAAAGCGCTTACGCTGGTGGTGCGCGACGCGCCGCCAAAAACAAAGGCAACCGTGCCGCTGGCTTCGGCAGTCGAAACCATTCGGCATGAGGGAGGGCTGCTTTCCAAGCGCCTGCTAATCAAGGCGGATGATTATTTCAACTTGCATCTGGCACATGCAAAAACAATGGATGAACTGAAAGCGGGCCTCGAGGCCGGCTCTATCGTTCGTGTTCCTTATTGTTCGATGGAAAAAGCGGAAGGAAAGGGCTGCGCTGACGAAATCAAGGCCAAACTGGTCGGAGACGTGCGCGGCATCAAATTTGGCGAGGCCGCTCCGGCGCACGGCGAGAAATGCGTGCATTGCGGCAAGACGGCGAAGCACTTCGCGTATGTGGCAAGGCAGTATTAGAGCCCTTTTCTTTCCTGCGGCAATCGCCGGCCCCTCGTAAGGGCCGGCGGTGCCCCAACGCGCCACGGCGCGTTGAGGGAAAAGAAAAGCCCTCGGGGAAAAGAAAGAAGAAATGAAAAGGAAAACGCCTAGCGCGGCCCCGGACCGCTGTTCGGCCCCGGTTGAGGCATCTGCTCATCAATTACGGAGTTCCCGGGCGTCAAGTCCTTGCCGCCGTTCGGCCCCGGTTGAGGCGTCTGGCATTCCACATCAATGATGCAGTTGGACCTCTCGCCGGACCTGAAGTCCGTGTTGCCGTTCCTCGCCCAGCAGTCGGCCGCCTTCTGCGCCAGCGCCTCATTTGCCGGGCAGTTGCCGCCGCGCTGCATGCGGGCCATCTCGCTGCGGGCGCGCTCGATGAACGTCACGCAGTTGAAGGACGTCACGCAGTTGTCGGCGTCGTAGTCGGTTGAATACGACTTGTTCATGGCATTGCACCTGCCGTAGTCCTCATTGGTCGGGGCCGAAAGGGACGGGCACTTGATGGGCGTCAGGCATTGCGGGTAATAGGAGACAGAGCTCTTCTCGCGCTTGATGGAGGAGAGCGTCCATGAGGGGCCGCCCTGCCCGTAGGCGCCGCCGGCCATCACCGCCAGATTCACGTCAGGGATGAGGTGGATGCAGCTCTCAATCTGCCCGGCGGAATTGCTGGCCTTGCTGCTCATCGTGAACTTTGTGCACTCCACGCCTGCCGCAGTGCCGCTGCCGGTCTGAACAATTGAGTAGTCGCCCGCGCCTCCGAAGGCGCCGACGCTCTTGAGGATGACGGGGCGGGTGGAATTCCACATTTCGGACGAGAGCAGGTTCTTGCCGCCCTTGGCCGCAAGCGAGGAGAAATAGAAGGCCGGGTCGATGTCGCCGACCGTTGCTTTGGCGGTGTCGAAGCTGATGTCGCTGCCGCCCAGGTCATTGGAATAGACCGCCTCCCCGGTGTCTGGGTAGACGGTGACTTTGGTGTAGCGGGACGCATCGGCAGGGGTGCCGGGAGCCGATATTCTGAGCAGGCCGTTGATGGCGTTCTGCCCGCCGCAGGTTGTTTTCTCGTCGAGGTAGTAGTCCATCTGCACGGCGGTGG
>CAYIMK010000002.1:0-4037 GCA_964364595.1 Microcaldota archaeon
AAGCGTGGAACAGCGACTCGAATGTGCCGGCATCGCTCCAGTCCCCCTTGACAGCGGTAAATCCGCAGGTTTTGTTTTTCACGTAATAGTTATTGACATCCGTTATCTCCAGCTCGCCGCGCCCGGAGGGTTTGAGCTTGCCTATGACGCCGAATACCGACTTGGCGTCATAGAGATAGAGGCCGGTGACGGCCAGATTCGTTTTCGGGTTTTTCGGCTTCTCCTCAATCGCGACGATTTTTCCCGCCTCCACTTCAGCCACGCCGAAGCGCTGCGCGTCTTTGACTTGCTTGAGGAACAGGAATGCCTCCAGATTCGATGACTCGAAATTCGAGATGTCGGGCCCCAGGTCGTGCTCGAAGATGTTGTCGCCCAGGATGACGGCGAATTTCTCAGAGCCGACGAATTCGCGCGCGAGGCCTAGCGCTTGGGCGATTCCGCCCGGTTTTTCCTGGGTGCGAAACGAGAGTTTCACGCCAAGCTCATGCCCGTCGCCGAGCACTGTCTTGAAGTCCTCGACATGCTCGGGCCCGGTAACCACGAAGATGTCGCTGATGCCGGCCGAGCGCAGGAGCTGGACGGGATAGTAAACCATGGGCCGGTCATAGACCGGCAGCAGGTGCTTGTTGGTGATGCGCGTGCAGGGCATGAGCCGGCTGCCCAGTCCGCCTGCCAGTATGACTCCTTTCATGGATAAGCTTGCACATCCATACTATAAAAAACTCTCCACCAATCTTGTCGTTATGCCGCCATCGAAGCCAGCTCCCAGACCCGCCGTCTCCGTAGTGGTGCTGGGCTACAACAACCAACCCTATCTGGAGGAAGCCCTCTCCTCCATCCTCGCGCAGAAAGGGGCGGAATTCGAGGTGCTGTTCGTCGACAACGCATCGAGCGACGGCTCGGCCGAGTTCGTAAAAAAGAGATTTCCCCAAATTCGTCTCATCTCCAGTCCATCTAACCTCGGTTATGCAGGCGGGAACAATCTGGGTGCAAGGGAAGCGAGGGGAGAATATCTTGTCATAGTCAATCCAGACGTGGTCGCGCCCGCCGGCTGGCTGTCCGGGCTTTACAAGGCGGCCGTCTCCGCCTGCCGCGACTCCGGCGCAGGTTCCATCTTCTGCTCAAAAGTTCTTCTCGCCTCCGACCCGTCAAAAATCAACAGCACCGGAGTGTTTTTGAGCAAATTCGGCTTCTGCGGCTCATGGGGCGATGGACGGCCCGCCGGGGAATTCGATGCCCCTCTCCCTCTTCTGGCCCCCACAGGCTGCTCGTTCATCATCAGCCGCGGCACTTTCCTGGGCCTGGGCGGCTTTGACGAGAAATTCTTCATGTATGCCGAGGACCTCGACTTGGGCTGGCGGGCCGCGAACCGGGGCATTCCCACATATCTCGCTCCCGCCTCCACCCTACTGCACAAATACAAGAGCGTGGGCGGACGGCCCGCGCCATATTTCCAGCTCTCGCGCAACCAGCTCTGGGCAATCAGAAAGAATGAGAAAGGCCCCAAGAAAATAATGCTGCTGGCCGCGTCCAAAGTTTTCTACCTGTCCTTGTCAATCGCCCAGCTCGTCTTCCTTCGGCCCGCCGCCTCGCTCGCCATCTGGAAAGGTTTATGGGCCGGTTTCTTCACGCCCATAAAAAAAGACGCAAATGCGGGCGGCGAGGGCAGAAAGCTCGTTCTGGGCTTTGGGCCGACGCTGCCGATGCTGTTTTTGAAAATCCGCAAACACTCCAAATGAGAGCTAGAATCTGTTTTTCGCCCTCTTCTCGTATGCTTCGAAGAAGTCCGGCTCTTTCAGCCAGCGGCTGACAGATTTTTCATCAGCAATGCTTTTCGCCCTCATCTTTTGGTGCCAGCCCCTCCACTTCAGAATTTCAGGCACAAATTTCAGGCGCGCCGCCAGCGGCGAGAGGCTGGCGTATCGGATGGTGAAATAGAAGAATTCCAGCACTTGGCGCGCCGCAATCCAGGGGAGATTCGCCAGCAGCATGCGGGCGGTGAAATTTCGGGCCATCACCCGCAGGCGGTTGAGCTGGCCGAATTCGATGCGCTTGTGGGTGATTTTCTTGGCGCTGGCCGAGCCGTGGTGATAGACCACCGCCTCGTGCACGTAGCGGGAAGAATAGCCGGCCCACAGGAGCCGGTAAGCCAAATCCACGTCCTCGAAATACATGAAAAATTGTGATTCGAGATAATCGTCATCGCCGTCCTTGACTGCTTCGAGCGCCTCGCGCCGGAAGAGGACGGCCCCGCCGCATGCCCCAGCAACATCCCCGCTTTTCAAGCCGCCGTCAGCCTTCCCGCCCTCCGCAATGCCGGCCAGCGGCACAAATGCAAAGCGGTCTCTCCCTCCTCCGTCCTTGAGCAGCATGATGCCGGCCGAATTCACCACGTCTCGATTGTCGATGAGCATCATGCGCGAGGCGAAGGAGGCCGTGCGCGACGGGGCCTTGTCGGCGGCCTGTACGAGGCACGCGAGCCAGTCTGCTTTGGCAACCGTGTCGTTGTTGAGCAGGGCCACGAACTCGCCGCGGCAGGTGGCGACGGCCTTGTTGTTGCCGTCCGCGAAACCGAGGTTCGCGCCGTTGTCGACAATCCTCACTTTGGGGTATTTTTTTCTCACCATCTCGAGGGAGCCGTCGGATGAGCCGTTGTCTGCCAACACTATTTCGAAGTCCTTGCAGGTCTGCGCCTGCATCGAATCAAGGCAGGGCCCAAGCAGGTGCCGGCCGTTCCAGTTGAGGATGACGACAGACACGCGGGGCGGTTTTCTCTCGTTTTGGCGGGCCATATATACTCCTTTTTTTGTTTTCGCGGTTGGGTTTATAACCAAAACTCGCGATAGTCCAGTATGGCTTCCCAGCGCATCGTCCTATTCGGTGGGGCGGGGTTCATCGGCTCGGCCCTTGCCGCCCAACTCTCGGGCCAGGGCCACGAAGTGACGGTTTTCGATTCACTCTACACCGGCAAAAAAGAGAATCTGGCCGCCTGCGAGAAGACCCCCCATTTCAAGTTCATCAAGGCCGACATGCGCAAGCTGCCGGATGTGCGCAAGGCCGTCAAAGGGGCCGACATCGTCTATCATCTGGCGGCAAATGCCGACATCCGCGGCGGCATGGAGAACACCTACCTCGACCTCGACATGAATTTCATCACCACCTACAATCTTCTTGAGGCCATGCGCCACGAGGACGTCAAGCGTATCGTCTTCACCTCCTCTTCAGCCGTTTACGGCGAGCCGTCCGTCTTTCCGACTCCGGAATCCTACGGCCCGCTCATCCCAACCTCCATCTACGGGGCCAGTAAGAGCGCGTCCGAGAGCTACATCTCCGCATTCTGCGAGGCGTTCGGCTACTCTTCCGTCATCCTGCGCTTTGTCAACATCCTCGGCCCGGGCAACAACCACGGCGTGGTGGGCGACTTCATCCGCAAGCTCAAAGACAACCCAAAAAAGCTCCAAATCCTCGGGGATGGCAAGCAGCGCAAATCCAGCCTCCATATTTCGGACTGCCTCTCGGCAATTGAGCTGGCCGTCTCGAAATCAAAAGACAAGGTCGGCATCTACAACTTCGGAAACAACGACTACGTGACCGTGGACGACATAGCCCGCATAATCTGCGAGGAGATGGACCTGCGGGGGGTGGCGTTCGAATACACGGGCGGCCCGCGCGGCTGGATCGGCGACATGCCGTTCGTATTTCTTGACAACTCGAAAATCAAGGCCTTGGGCTGGAAGCCCAAATACAATTCTTCGCAGGCGGTGCGGCAGGCCGCGCACGAAATGCTGGCCCGCCCAGACTTGGGCGACAAGCACCAGAAGCACTTCTAGGCGATTTCATGGTCTCGATCAGCGGCGTCATCATGAGCAAGAACGAAGGGGACATGCTTGTGGAGGCGCTGGAGCAGCTCTCGCGCTTCTGTGACGACATCGTTGTCATAGACGTGAGCAGCACAGACAACACCCGCGAGGTGTGCGCCAAATTCAAGAAGGTGCACGTCTATGAGCGGGCTCCGGCCCTGCATGAAAAAGACCGCG
>CAYIMK010000002.1:4047-16446 GCA_964364595.1 Microcaldota archaeon
CGAGTTCGCTTTTTCCAAGATGAGGGGCGACTGGGGCTTCTTGCTTGACCCGGACGAGCGCCTTGACGAGCAGCTGATTGCCGGCCTGCCAAAACTGGCCGAGCAGGCTGAGCGTGACGGCGTTGCCGTAATCTCCATCCCCCGCCGCTTCATGCTGCCGGAAAGACGGCAGCTAAAGTGCGTCTATCCTGACTACCAGACGCGCTTCTTCAAGAAAGGCCACCTGCAGTTCGCCGTAGAGCCGCACGGAAAGCCGACCATCATCAACGGCGGGCACCTCTACCTCCGCGGAAAGGGAGACATCATGCATCACGAGAAAATACCCTTCTTCCGCGACAGGGCGAAGTTCGCGCGCTGGGTGAAATGGGAAGTCACATTCCGCCTTCACGAGCGCTATTATTTCATGGATCATCTCTTCCGCTGCCTCTACGTGCCGATTCCGCTCTTCCTGTACCATTTTATCTGGAAGCGCGGATTCCTCGACGGATGGGACGGATTTCTTTATTCGAAATTCTGGCCCGCCTACCGCTGCTCGGTGGACTGGCAGCTGGCCAAAATCAGGT
The DNA here is from genome assembly GCA_964364595.1 of Microcaldota archaeon. Lineage (GTDB taxonomy): Archaea > Micrarchaeota > Micrarchaeia > Anstonellales > Anstonellaceae > CAIXYX01. Next base: position 4,611 of record CAYIMK010000002.1, read on the forward strand.
TCCGCCGCGCGATGAGCACTCTTCGAAAGAGCGAGAACGTGGTTGAAGATTAGTTTTACAATAAGGTTGTCCTATGTCCTCCTCTGTTTGCGTGATGGGTCTTTGGCATCTGGGCTGCGTGACTGCCGCCTGCCTGTCAAAAAACCACCCGATAATCGGCTTTGACCCAGACAAAAAAGTTATTGAAAATCTTCAGCATGGCACCCCGCCGATTATGGAGCCCGGCTTGGCTGAATTGATAGCGGCCAGCACAAAAGCCAACAATCTGTCTTTCTCTGCAGACCTCGCGTCATCCGCCCGCGCATCCGACATCCTCTACATCACTTTCGACACGCCGGTGGATGCCGATGACAAAGTCGATTTGGGCCCAATTGAGCGCACCATCGACTCACTGCTCCCGTTCTTGGAGGACCGCCACTTGCTGGTCCTCTCCAGCCAAATTCCGGTGGGCACTTCAAGGCGGCTCTTGGGCAAAATTCGCGCAGCCGGCAAAAAATGCGGCCTGTGCTACAGCCCTGAAAATTTACGCCTTGGCACGGCCTTGGACGTTTTCATGCACCCGGAACGCGTAGTGCTGGGCATATCGGACGACGTGCTCAAGCCCCGGCTGGAGGAGCTGTTCAGCGGCGTCGGCGGGGAGCGGCTGTATATGGATTTGGAGAGCGCCGAGATGACCAAGCATGCTATGAATGCCTATCTCGCCACCCTCATCTCCTTTTCGGGCGAAATCAGCGATTTGTGCGAGCAGAGCGGCGCCAACGCCATCTCGGTCATGAACGCTTTGCGCAAGGAGAAGCGCGTGAGCCCCCACGCCCCCATCATGCCCGGCCTTGGTTTTGGCGGCGGCACGCTGGCGCGCGACGTGCAAATTTTGCGCGCACTCGGAAAGCAAAAGTCAACCCCAACCCCGATGCTTGATTCTACATTCCAATCCAACCGCGAGCGCATGCATTATGTGCCGCGCAAGCTCAAGGAAGTTCTGGGTTCGCTCTCGGGCAAGACAATTGCTTTCTTCGGCCTCACATACAAGCCCGGCACCGACACCCTGCGCCGCTCGCTCGCTCTGGACGTTATTGATGAATTGAAAGCAAGCGGGGCAGGCATCCAGGCATATGACCCTGCAATCAATTGCCCCATCACCACCCACCCACAGGTCAAAATCTGCTCTTCGGCAAAAGAAGCGGCCAGTGGTGCGGACGCCATCGTGCTTACCACCGCATGGGACGAGTTCAAGGCGCTTGATTGGACCGCAATCGCGCCGGCCATGCGCACTCCCATTCTCATCGACGCGCGCAACGCGCTCGACACAAATCTTACAGGCCCAACTATGCGCTATTATGGAATCGGTGTTGTGCATGCCAGCAAATAAACCGCGCATTAAACCAGTCGCCTGGGTGACAGGCGGAAGCCAAGGCATCGGCCGCTCGATTGCGGACGCCCTCGCCTGCGCTGGCTACACTGTCATCATCTCGGCCCGCACAAAAAAAGATGTAGAAACGGCAGCCGCCGAAATTTCGTCAGGCGGCTCCATTTGTGAAGGTATTGTCCTCGATGTCACCGACTCTTCCACCGTGCAATCGGCCGTGCAATTCATCCTCTCCAAGCACCAGCGCATCGATTTGCTTGTCTGCTGCGCCGGCATCTACGGCCCAATCGGTCCTCTGGAGGGAAATGACGCCGCGCAATGGCAGCAGGCCCTTTCCATCAATGTGGCCGGCACCATGCTTTGCGTCCGCGCCGCGCTGCCTGTAATGAAAAAACAGAAGAAAGGGTGTATCCTCACCATCGCAGGCGGCGGCGTTGGCGGGCCGCGCATCAAGCCCAACTTTTCCTCCTATGTTTCATCCAAATTCGCCATCTGCGGCTTTACGGAGGCGCTCTCGGCCGAACTGGCCGGCAGCGGCGTGCGCATAAACGCCATCTCGCCCGGCGCGGTGAACACGCGGCTCTTGCAGCAGGTGCTTGCATCTGGCGATAAGGCAGGCAAAGATTTCCTCTCCGCCTCGCTCAAGCAGAAGGAGACGGGCGGCACTCCGCCCAAACTGGCGGCCGAGCTGGTCCTTTATCTGGCCAGCGACGCGGGCGCGCATCTGTCTGGAAAAGTTTTGAGCGCCGTGTGGGACCCGCCGAACAAACTCGAGCAGCGAAAAGGCAGGGGAGCAGGGCAGATCTCATCATCTCTCTACACTCTGCGGCGCATTGACGAAGAATTGTTCGGCGAGATGAAGAAAAAATAAGAAGATGAAGAAAACACGAAAAACGCTTCTTTTAACTCATTCTCGCCGCAGGGAATTTCCCGTCCGGCAGGCCCTTGGCGTAAGCTATTTCAATCACTTTCATGTTCGCAAGCGCATCATCAATCGTGCCGTCGGCTTCGGCCTTGCCAGAAATCGAGTCAATGAAGTTTTTTGTCTCATCAACAAATGATTTGTCTTCCCCATCGAACTTGAATTCCTCAACAACCGGCGGCTCCATGCTCGGGCTCATTTTATAGTGCGTCAGTTTCTCCACTCCATAGCTGCGGCCCAAGCCCTCCCATCTGAGCTGGCCCGATGAGCCGAATATTTCGAAGATGAAATAGTTTTTCCACTGTGTCCAGCTGGCATGCAAAAACGCGACCTGCCCCCGTGTTGTGCTAAGCGTCAGGAATGCATTGTCTTCCACCGGCATGTCCCAGAAATAGGTCATCAGCCGCCCGTCAACTCCCGAGAAATAGCCCAGAAGCGCGTGCGACAAATCAATGAGATGGCTGCCCTGGTCGATGAGCTCGCCGCCGCCCGACAATTCGGGCTTGGCCCGCCACTCCTTGTCATAGCCCAGGCGTCCGCCATGGCCGTAGGCCGCGCGGACGTAATACACCTTGCCGATATCGCCGTTTCGCACCATCTGCCGAGCTTTTTGAAAAGCGGGGTGGAAGCGATGATTGTAACCAACTTTCACAACGACCTTCTTTTCCTTTGCTCTTTTCGCGACCGCGTCGATTTCGACTGATTTTATCCCGGCCGGCTTCTCCACCAGCACGGGCAATCCCAGCTCAATAGCATACATCGTTATGGGGGCCAGCGACTTGTGGGTGGTGGCCACGATGACTGCCTGCAGTCCTGGCTGCTCAAGCGCCTCTTTGTAATCAGAAAAAGCTTTCCCGCCGAATTCGTCGGCCGCCTTTTTCGCGAATTCCAAATTCAGGTCAGCCCAAGCGACAATTTCATGCCCGTCTATTTCCTTGAGCGCGGTTGCCCGCTTTTTGCCGATGAGGCCCGCGCCAATAATAGCGAATTTCATGCAAAGTCTCCGAAATGTCTCCGAAAGTTGTTGTTGGTGAGGCAAATTTACTTTCACTTCTTCGGGATGCCCTCCCACGCCTTGAGGAACTCGTCAATCGTCTTCTCGGACTGGGGGTTGTAGGCCATCATCTTGAGGAATTTGGGCGGCACGGTGACGATGTGCGCGCCGCTGGTCATGGCCCTGTGCACGTCATACATCGAGCGGATGGAGCCGACGATGATTTCGCTCTTGAATGCGCCCTGCTCGAAAATATCGGCTGTTTCAGACACCACAATCGCCGGGTCAAAGCCCAAATCGCCTATGCGGCCCCAGAAGAGCGAGACGAACGTGGCGCCGGCCTTGGCGGCCAGCACGGCCTGGTCCATGTTCATGCAGGCGGTCACGTTGGTCTTGATGCCAATGCCGTGAAGAAGTTTGGTCGCCTTGAGCCCCGTGGCGCCGATGGGAATCTTGACCACCACGTTGGGCGCCCAAGCCGCGTATTTCTTGGCCTCGCTCACCATGCCCTCAAGCTCGTTGGTGGTGACCTCGACAGAGATGGGGCCGCTGGTCAGTTTGGCGATGGCTAGAATCGTGGACTCCAGCTCGTTGTGGTCGTCGGCAATGATTTTGGGGTTGGTGGTGACGCCGTCGATGACGCCCCAGGAAACGAACTCCGTGATTTCCTCAACTTTGGACGTGTCTGCAAATATTTTCATGAGAATCACCATAGCGCGGGATGGGCCGTTTAAGGCGCACTCCCAGTACTCGTTCTCCAGTATATCTATTGAACCGCCAACCCATTTAAACCTCCTCTTCCCAACCTTTTATGGGAGGTTTATCCAATGGATTCCACCAAGTTCATCCAAGATTTTATCTCGGCCAGCCGCGGGACGCTGGACCGCATGCCCGTCGATAAGATTTCGGCCGCCGCCGACCTCGTCTTCGCCACCTGGAAGGCGGGGGGCTGCGTGTTCATTGCCGGCAACGGCGGCTCGGCTTCCACGGCCACCCATATGGCCTGTGACATGGCCAAGATGACGATTGTGGGCGACATGCCCCGCCTGCGCACCCTCGGGCTCAACGACAACATTCCTCTTGTTTCCGCCCTCACCAATGACGACGGGTGGGAGAACATCTACACCGAGCAGCTCAAGAACTGGCAAATCGGCGCCCACGACCTGCTCATCACCATCTCGGTGCACGGCGGCTCGGGCAAGGACAAGGCAGGCGCCTGGTCGCAAAACCTCACCAAAGCCATCAACTACGCCAACGAGCGCGGCGCCAAGACAATCGGCATGGCCGGCTTCGACGGCGGGGCCATGAAATCGCTGTGCACCGTCGCCGTGGTTGTGCCGGCCGAATCCACGCCGCAGGTGGAATCGTTCCACGTGTGGGTGGAGCATTTGCTCAGCGTGCTGGTGCGAGACCGCATCGCGGAAGAGGCCAAATCGAAGGGCAACGCGGTCGGCTCTCTCCGTGTTTGAGGTAATCCATGCCAAAAAAGAGCGCCAAGCCGTCCGACTCTTCGCATCCGATCGTTTCCGCCCGCGCCGCCGAACCTGCCGCCCGCTCCAAAAAGCCCGCAGTATTTCTCGACCGCGACGGCGTGCTCAACGAACTGGTGCTCCACCCGGAACTGGGCATCATCGACTCGCCGCTCAAAGAGGACGAGGTAAAAATCGTAAGGGGCGCGGGCGAGGCCCTGCGCAAGTTGAAATCAGCCGGCTATCTTCTGGTGGTGGTGAGCAACCAGCCAATCATGGCCAAGGGCAAGGTGTCAGAAGAGATGTTCAAAAAAATTGATGCCGCTTTCCGCCTTCGCCTCGGAGTCCCGCTGGATGGCGTCTATTATTGCCTGCACCATCCGAATGCGCAAGTTGAAAAATACAAACAAGCGTGCGCCTGCCGCAAACCAAAGCCCGGTCTCATATTGAAGGCGGCTGCCGAACTGAACATCGACCTCTCGCATTCTTTCTTTGTCGGTGATGCGCTGTCCGACATGCAGGCGGCCCGCATGGCCGGCTGCACCTCCGTCCTCTTGGGCGCAGTCAAAACCGACTGGGCGCCATATATGAACGAGGCCAACAAGCCGGCCGCCCAGGCGCCGGATTGGGCCGGTGTAAGCGATATAATCCTGTCTTGGCACAAATAAGTGGAGCATACTGGCACATCTGTCTATCAAAGGGTTTTTCTCATGAACATCCTGTCAATCCAACTCGGGCACAACGCCACAGTTGCCCTGCTGCAGGACGGCGAAATCAAGATTATCCTAAGCCAGGAGAAATTTGACTACATCAAGAACTCGGGCGCCTTCCCCCAGGAGCCAATCAAATTCATTCTGCGCCAGTACAAGCTCGATATGCCTGCCTCCGGGCAGTCTAATCGCCCGGCTTCGCCCGGCGACTCTTCCAGCATCGACGCGGTCGCCATCTGCGGAACCCACATCTATCCAAACATCATTTCTTCTGGCGCCCCCGATATCGCCCGCCTTGGATTCTGGCCCGGCATTGATTACCGCTTCCCCGCCCTCGGCCGCGTGGTGAAGGGGGCTTTCCGCAGCACCATCCAGAAATCCAAGCTGGCCGAGGCGAAGAAGAAGCTGATTGCGCGGCTGGGAACGATGCTTGGGGTCGGGCATGACAAAATCTTTTTCGTGGACCACCACACCTGCCATGCCTACACACCGTATTTCGGATTCTTGGGCGAGCGGCGCAAACAGGACTGGGCCGTGCTCACTTCCGACGGGGTCGGGGACTTCATCGCCGCGTCCGTCAGCGTCGGGAGCGCCGGAGACCTCCAGCGCATCTCCGCCACGCCGGTGGAGCATTCTTTGGGCTATGTATACGCGCAAACAACCGAATTCCTTGGCATGAAGTCGCACGAGCACGAGTACAAGGTCATGGGGCAGGCCGCCTATGTCAAGAAAATCTATGGCGACGACGCCTATGACCGGTATTTCAAGGATGTGATGCGGCTCAAAAACGGCACTCTCGAGTTTGACTCGCGCTTTCCCACACCGCGTTTTTTCCACTACCTCAAGGAGAAGATGGTGGGCGTCCGCTTCGACATCGTCTCATACTGCGTGCAGCGCCTCACCGAGGACATGCTGGTGAAGTGGGTGGAGCGCACTCTGGAAAAAACATCCATCCCCCGCATCGCGGCAGGCGGCGGCACGTTCATGAACGTCAAGGCCAACATGAAAATCGCCTACATGGAGGAGCTGGAAGACGTCTTCTTCACCCCCTCGGCTGGCGACGACTCCAACCCGATTGGCGCGGCCTACTATGTCTACATGCGCCACATGGGCGCAAAGCCGTCCGCCATCAAGCCGGTCAGCAGTCTTTACCTCGGAATGGAAACAAGCGACGAGGAAATCGCCCGTTTGCTCAAGACGCATGAAACAGCCCGAAAGCACAAGGTCAGCCGCCATGACGACATCGACGGCACAATCGCCGAATTATTGGCCAAGGGCAAAGTCGTTGCCCGCTTCGCAGGCAAAAACGAATGGGGCGCCCGGGCCTTGGGCAACCGCAGCATTTTGGGCGACCCGTCCAAAATGGAGACCTTCTTCAAAACAAACGACCAAATCAAGCAGCGCGACTTCTGGATGCCGTTCGCCCCGACCATTCTGGCCGAGCGGGCGGACGAGTACATCCACAATCCTCTGCATCGCTCCGCGCCCTACATGATTCTGGCTTTCGATTCCACTCCAGAGGGCGCCAAAGAGCTGCCGGCCGCGCTTCACCGCGGCGACCACACCCTTCGCCCTCAGGTTCTGGAAAAATCAGCCAACCCGCGCTATTATCGCATCATCAAGGAGTTCGAAAAAGAGACGGGCATCGGCGCGGTGCTCAACACCTCGTTCAACCTGCATGGCTATCCTCTGGTGGCAACGCCTGAGCAGGCGCTGCATGTGTTCGAGAACTCGCAGCTGGAATACTTGGCGCTCGAGAACCATCTGATTGAAAGAAAAGGGGAATAAGCGCGAGAGGGAGAATAAGCGCGAAATGGCGAATATGGCGAGGGTGGCTAATCTTCAAGCGTTGAAAATGATTTTCGTCCCCTCGTATTCGAAGTTGAACCTCATCTCGGCCAGCCCCATTCCGCTCATGGCGGCCCGCAGCTTCTGGGCGTTGTCGGGGCAGTAGAAGAGCAAAAAGCCGCCGCCGCCCGCGCCCATGATTTTTCCGCCCAGCGCTCCGGCTGACTTGCCGGCCTCGTACCATTTGTCGATGTCAGAATTCGACACCTTGCTGGACAGCTTTTTCTTGAACTGCCAGTGCTCGTCCATCAGCTCGCCGAAGCGGTCCAGCTCGCCCCTGCCCAAGCTCTCGCGGATTTTCATTCCAATATCCTTGATGTGGTCCAGCGTATCGAGCACGGGCGCCTGCTTCTTTTTGGCGGCCGAATCCTGGTCGGCCAGCACTTCGGATGCCGAGCGGCGGATGCCGGTGTAGAAAAGAAAGAGCGACTTTTCCAGCTGGTTGAGGTAATGGGGCTGTATGGCCATAGGCGTGACGTCTACCTTGCCCGCGCGCGAGATGTCGAGGTTGACGATGCCGCCGAACGCTGCCAGATACTGGTCCTGCTTGCCGATGGGCTCACCCAGGCGCTTGATTTCAATATCGCAGGCCTCCTCGGCCAGCGTCTGCAGCGGCAGATGCTCGTGCTTGAAGGTGTGCAGGCCGTGCAGCAAACTGACTGCAAAGCTTGAAGAGGAGCCAAGGCCCGTGTTCGAGGGCATGTCGGCAATCGAGTATATTTCCAGCCCGCTCTTGATGCCGGTCATTTTCAGCGCCTCGCGGATGATGGGCTGCTCCACCTGGCCGGCATTCTCCACATTCTCCATCTTGGAATAGGAGAGCAGCAGGCGGTCAAAGAAATAGGGCTTGATGACGACGTAAGTGTATTTGTTGATGGCAACGCTGCACAGCGCCCCGCCGCGAGTGCTGTAGTATGAGGACAGGTCGGTGCCGCCTCCGCCCAGCGGGATTCTCAGGGGGCTTCGAGCGATAATCATGTTTTCATCTCCAAACATTATTCCATGCCAAATTTCATTCCCCAAACAACTTTGCCGCAGTCTTTCGCATGTCATGCAGGCTTTCGGGCCGTCCGATTTCCCAGAACCGCTCGCTTACCACTCGCGCGCCCAAGCGTCCTTGGGGCGCGAGCCCGGCGTTGAGAACGGTCAGGTCGAAGCGCTCTTCCGGGTACTTTTCAAACACTTTTCTTTTGTAGGCCAACAGGCCGCAATCGATGAATGACAACGTCTGCCCTTTTTTGGGCTTTCCATAATAAATAACCTTGCGCTTCGCGGAGTCCAGCTCAACGTTGCTCTCGTCAAGAGTGCCGTGGTTTTCGAACACGCACATCTGCGCCTCCAATCCGGACGCATCAAAGGCCTTCTTCGCAGCCATATAATTTGTGGGCAAATACGCGTCCGCATATTGCACCAAAAATTCGTCTTTGAGCAGAGGCAGGGCTTTCTTGATTGCCCCGCCCGTGCCCAGCAAATCCGGGCCCTCATCTGAATAGAGGATGCGCAGGCCCCATTCAGAACCATCGCCTGCATCATCCCTGATTTGCTCTCCCAAATGCCCTATGCAGAGCACCACTTCCTCCACACCCTGGCGCTTGGCATAGGCCAGCAAGTGGTGCAAAAACGGCTTTCCTCCCACTTCCATCAGCGCCTTGGGGCGCTGGTGCGCGTGCTCTTTCAGCCGTGTCGCCCGCCCGCCGGCCAGTATAACCAGTTGCATGAACTTCCACCAGCTTGTCTATCCATCCAGCTTGCAGCCCATCCAATCTATTCGAATTTTTCTGCCTCATCAAATTTTGGCCATGCCGCGTCTTTTGGAGAGATGATTATGCGCTCGGAAGAAGGCGTTGCATTCGGGGTTGGCCGAAGGAATGTGAATGGTTTCTCGGTCTCGGCAGATGGCCACCTGATAGCCAGTTTTGGATCATTGTAGACAATGCCCCGCTCGTCCGCCGGCGAATACGGCCTGTCTGCACGATACACTACGAGGCTGTTCTCCTCCAGCGTGAGGAACCCGTGCGCAAAGCCGTGGGGCACGAATAGCGTGTGCATGTTCTTGTCCGAGAGTTCCAGCGTGATGTGCTTGCCATAGGTTGGTGAGCTTTTGCGCAAATCCACCAGCACGTCGAAAATGCGCCCTCGCATGCAGGTGATAAGTTTGGCCTGCGAGGCCGCCCCCCGCTGGTAGTGCAGGCCGCGCAGCGCGCCGCGTTTGTTGGTTGAAAAGAATTCTTCGGCAAACTTGCTGGCCGCCCCGTTTTTGGCCAGCACATCTTCGGTAAATGTTTTGTAGAAAATACCGCGCTCGTCCTCGGCAGCGAATGGCTTGATGATGAATGCCCCGGGCAGGGCAAGCGGCGAGACCGACATCTTTTGCGGCGAGATTGACATAATCAAATCACTTCAGATATTTGGTTTGCAATCGGATATGCATCTTGTTTGCTCCGTGCTTCTCTTAATCTTAATCCCTTTCTGCCTCTCGTCTCTTCTCCTCTCTCCCTACCATGACGTGGCGCGGGCATCAGTGCCCACGCGCGCCTTGTTGATGTCGGCGAACGTGCCCCTCCCGCGCATCTTGTTGAACAGCACATATGATGTCCAGAAAATCCGCTCGCCGAGGGGGAAACGGGAGTGGAACTGGCGCATGAGCCAGAACAGCCGCCACCATCTGTTCCCGTGTTTTTTGTAGAATGCGATGAAATCATCCGCATTCGCATAGATGCGCCGGTGCGTTTCGCGGTCGAAGGCGGGGTCGATGTAGATGAAGAACTGCATGATGCGGTACGGGCCCGAGCCCAAGCCCAGCCCGGGCTTTGCATAAATCCATGGGAAATAATCAGCGAAATCCTGCATGGCCTGCAGGCTCCGCTCGTTGGAGAGCATCACCACTTTGGCGTCATAGTACCCGCCGTCCCAGATGGCCCGCATGCATGGCTGGCGGTAGAGGGCGAATTTCGGCCCGGCCAGCGCGCACTCGATGGCATAGAACATCTGGCTGTAGTGGCGGAAGGCAGTGCGCCGGCCTGACGGCGTGACCACCATCAAACTGCCGTCCGCCTGCCGCTCCACCTTCTCGCGCGCAATTTTCTGCACTGTTTCTGTCTGATAAACGGCCCCTCCAATCGAGCCTGTGACGGCAAGTGCGTCGATGAGGCGAGGGTCCCCCTTCAATTCCTCAGGCGCATGCAACTCGGGCCGCCCGTCTCCGACAGGCATGATGGGCTTGCCCTCCACGTTGACATAATTGGCCAGCACGCACGAGAGCTGGGCACCTTTTTTCTCCTTGAGAAATGCCAGCATGCGCCCGACCGAGCCCTCCACCATCAAGTCGTCGTCGCCGAACATCCACAAATATTCTCCTTTCGCATGCTCCACAATCCACAGCGCGTTGTGGTCGAAGCCGACGTTTCGCTCCTGCCGATGATATTGAAGTGCAAGCTTTCCGCTCATTTCATTGCATACATTCTGTGTTTCATCGGTAGACGCATTGTCAGAAACCAACAATTCAACTTCGTTTTCCAATCCTTTCATTTCGCTCGCCAGTAGCTCGAGCAGGCGGCGGAGGAATTTCGCGCGGTTGTAGGTCGGGATGGCGATGGTGAGCAAATCAGCCATTTCTTCACCTTTTCTCATTCGGCTCCCGGCCGAATCCGCTCGTGTCGGGCCGGCGGAGCTTGCTGACAATCAGCATGATTTCCATGAATACGATGAACGGCAGCGCGAGGATGCCGAAAATAATGAGCCTTAGCACCCAAAGAAGAATGTTGGAGCTTTTTGCCAGAAGAATATAGTTTCCATTCCCCTGCATAAACCAGGCCTCGCTCGCCAGCGCGGCCAGCGGCATGGCCTTGTAGTTCCCGTGGCATTTGCCCACCGCCACCTTTTTGCGCAGCACCTGGCCGATATCCCTCTTCATTCTCTTCAACAGGCTGTCGGCCGCGTCGCGCCTCAGCTCGAGGTCGATGAAACCAACCCCCTGCTTTTCCAGCTCCGCCTCAGGTGCGGCCGTGACGGAGGATGATGAATAGGAATCCTGCATCTTCTGCCATGACGGCTTGCCCCACCCGCCCAGCAGCAAGGCCTTGATGTATTCAATCGCCAAGCGGCGCTCCCATCTTTGCCCTGCAGCCAGCGCGGCGGCCGCATTGAGGCCGATGCCCGCGCTCACGGCCGCGCGCGAGAAGTCGATGTCGCCCAAGCTCCCGTTGAACACCATAAAATTTATTGAGTAAGCCCAGTATTTCACCGGAGCATAGTAGAGGTCGGGCGGATGCATGCAGTAGGCATCCACTTCGGCCGGCCCCTGCGGGCGCGCCCGCTTCACCCTCTGGTAGAAATCGGCATCATCCCCTCCCGTGTAGGCCGGCAGATAGTAGTAGCCGGCTTTGCGCACGAGTTCGGTCGAGAGAAGATTGTAGAACACGATGGAATGCAGCGTCTCGGACGCAGAGGCGGCCTGACCGGTTTTCATGTCCAAGAATTTCACTTTCGGAGATGCTCACTGGATAAATTCGTCGGGATGTCCGACAT
>CAYIMK010000003.1:0-7055 GCA_964364595.1 Microcaldota archaeon
TGCTTCTGACGATGCGAAAATTTATGACGCTACCGGCAGAATTTTAAGGGCTTACCCCCATAATTCCATTCAATATACCTTCTTCCTGATTTAGGGGGAGGGGGTCAGGAGGAACCTGAAACTGGGGGAGGGGGGTCGCCAAACGCGAAGCGGTTGGCGATAGACGGCGCGAAGCGCCGGCGTATCCCCTCCCCGCGGTTCGGGTGTGGAGGTCAAACCATGGCTCTCGCTGATATAGCATTCTGGCTCTTCGCCATCGGCATCCCGGTAGCATTGCTGCTCATCTTCATGGGCATCCGCATCATCCGCCCGACGGAAAGAGGCATAGTCGAGCGCATGGGCAAATATCATGCCTTCTGCGGCCCGGGCATGGTCATCCTCATCCCTTTCATCGACAACTTGGTGAAAATCAACATCACAGAGGAGATGGTGAATGCCGAAAGCCAGGAGGTCATCACGGCAGATTCGCTCAACGCCATGGTGGACGCCCAGATCTACTTCAAAGTGCAGACCGACGAGGACAGCGTCAAGAAGAGCCAGTATGCGGTCAATGATTACCATTACCAGGTTGTGCAATTGGCCCGCACCACCCTGCGCGCCATCATCGGCTCCATGACGCTGACCGAGGCAAACACCAGCCGCAACAAGCTCAACCAGCTCCTTGCTTCCGAATTGCAGGAGCAGACCAAGCAGTGGGGCATCCAGGTGGTGCGCACGGAATTAAAGGAAATCCAGCCGCCGCAAGATGTTCAGCAGACCATGAATAAAGTGGTCATCGCCGAAAAGGAGAAAGTGGCTGCCATGGACTTTGCCGCGGCTGTTGAAACTCAGGCAGACGGCCAGCGCCGCGCGGCCATCAAGCAGGCGGAAGGACAGAAGCAGGCCGCCATATTGGCCGCCGAAGGGGATGCCATCGCTCTCCTGCGCATCGCCGATGCCACCGCGAAACAGATTCAGGTGGTGAATCAGTCGGCCGACCAGTACTTCAAGGGCAACGCCGTCACTCTGCGCCGCATCCAGATGGCGGAGACCGTGCTGCAGAGCAACACCAAAATCATTGTGCCCCAAGGCGCTGATTTGGTCAACGTGCTCGGCGACACGGTCGGCATTGGAAGGGGCGGCATACTGCCCCTGCCGATGAACAAGATGCAGCCCAAGAAGGACGGAAGCAAGTAAGACGCTGGCCGGCAATTTCATTTTTTATTTTTTAATTCGCTCGCTTATCCGGTCATTTTTTTGGCTTATAGTGCCGTGCCTGCGGGTCGTGTTCGCCATATAAAATTTCGTCTTCTGCCCAGCCCGGGGTTGATTGACACTCCCGTAAGACCAATGAGCTGAGTTGTTTGTCATACGCTAGCGGGAAGCTGCGCTCCTGGCAGCAGAGGTATGCGACCGCATAATCCGTGAACCCCAGGCTTCGGCCCGTCTTTTTGGCCAGAGCGAATATGGTTGCGCAATCATCTTTATTGAGCGCCACAATCTTGAACCTGAGATTGGATTGGATTTTCTCAACCGCCTCCATGGCGAAGCGGATGCCTTTCTTGTAAGTCAGAACGGTCATCGTTTCCTCAAGCACACGGTCAGCGACAACAACAGTCTGCGTTTCGCAGGAGGCGAAATCTTCCCGCGCTTTCTGATGAAAGATGTCGCTTTCGGAGAAAAGTCCAATCAGAAACGAGCTGTCGGCAATCACGGACGCTTCACCCCATACACAATCTCGTCAATATGCTGGCTCCAATTCGTTTTCTTCTTGGACTTTGGAAGACTGTCCAGCCAGCGCAGCAAATCCTGTGTGGATTCCGTCTTCTCCGGCCCGGTTTCCCAACGGCCGGCATTCACCACGTCGCTAAAGCTCATGCCGGCCGCCTTATGCCGTTTGAGCAGCGCGTAGGCGGGTTCGGACAAGCTCACCATTTTTACCATATACATATACTATACATAAACTATTTAAACCTTGCAGACAGCAGCTTTCCGGTCCGGCCCGCCATCCGCCAGGCAGCGAGTATCTCAAAAACGCCGCCAATCCGCCAAGGCCGGCCTGCAAAAGGCATATAAACCGATGTATATCTAATATACATTAGGTGTTCATATGGTAAATGTCAACCTCGGAGAACCTTACGAACTGATTATCGCCCATGCCATCCGCCTCGGCTATGCCGGCACGCAGACCGAAGCCATGCGCCAGGCCCTGATGGCCTATGAAAAGGAGTTGCAGGCGCGTGAGGAAGCCATGCTGGTCAACAAGGGCATCCGTGCCAGCATGGAGAAAATCAAAAGCGGCAGGATGAAGACCAAGACCATGCAGCAGGCCGTAAAGACGGGTGTTTTCGATTAACATCATCTTGGCGGATGAGGCCATCAAGGACATCCGAAAGATGGACAAAATCCTCAAGCAGAGGTTCCGCTCGCATTTTGAGAAACTGGCCCGCATGCCGCCGCGCCGGCACCTGCGCTTCGGCCTGCCGTTCAATGTGGAGGAAGTGAGCGGGGCGGCCCGCTGTGTATATGATATTCAGGAGGAAGAATTGACAGTGGCCCGCTGCTTTTCCACCCATAAGGAATACGAGCGATGGTACAAATCGTTCCGTTAATTTTCGGCGAGCGCGTATCGCAAGAAAGCGGCCAATCCGCCCAAACCGGCCAGCTCATGCCCGCCGTCCGACTCGTGCGAGAAAATCATTACAGGCGTTTTCATCTTCTCGGCTGTTTCGATAATGTCTTCCACGTCCTTGCGCTGCCTCAGAATTTCATCAAGCACAAGCACTTTTTCTGCCGCCCCTGCTTCAACAGCAGAACGCACGTTCTTCAAGCCATAGCAAACTTTATCCGAACCCTTCGACACCGCAGTCTTGAATTTCTCCATGGCCTCCATTTCCAAAGCAACACGTTCATCTGTAGCCACGCGAGACAGGACGCCTTTCTTGAGCAATTCATTCACGCCCGTCCTGTCCGCATAGGTGCAATGCTCAATCACAAAACGAGAGGAGAGTTTGGCGTCCCGCTCTCGCACAAATTTGGCGAAATTGTTGGGCGCAAAGCCGGGGCCGGCCAAGATGATTTTGTTTGTTCCTTCCAGCCGTTGCAAACGGGCAAGCAATTCGCCGTAAAACTGCGAGTGTGCCTCGGCCTGCCTTTTCGCCTCATCCCTTTTGCTGCCCGACCTTTCCAGCTCCCATTCATAATTCACTCCATAGCCGCGAAGAGAAGCTAACAACGCCTCGCGCTCGTCCAGCACCATCACATGCGCTTTGGGCCTTTTCGTCTCGGCAATGGCCTGCTTCAAGCGGGAAAGATGATGCTCTTTCCAGTCCTTGAAAATGGAGATGGAAAAGTTGGGCTCGGCATCGATGGTGTGGTAAGAGCCAATCTGCACGAATTCAACCGGCGTGCCGGCAACGATTTTGCCGCTCAGGCGCAGGCGGTTGGCATGGCGGGCGAATTCGATTTTTTCAAGCAAAAGCGTGACATTGATTTTCTTTTTCTCGGCAGCGGCGGTTTCACTGGCCTTGAATGTGCGGAATGAGACGGCTTCCACCCGGTCGCCGGGCGCGAGAATCCTCTCCAAGTGCCACAAGTCCTCGAGGTTCTCGGGCATCAGCTTGATGAGCCCCTCTTTTCTGTCCTGTTTGACGATTTTCATATGGATTAATAAACGGGGGGCAGATTGATATGGATTATGGGCGGGACCTGGATGTGGATTGCTGGCGGGCTGTGCCTTCTTGCGGGCGGAGCGCTCTATTACGACGTACTGGGCGCAGCGGCCGACCCAATCCGCCAATGGGCCGGAGCCATGTATGGTCTGGTGCCGGTCGGCCTGGGCTTGATGGGGCTGGCGCTCTGCGGCTTGGGCTTTATTTTCAAGAGCGACGTCTAGGCGGGCGGTAAGCATTAAATACGCCAAAAAGCCAATAGAGCAGATAACCTACAGGTTTAGCTTATGCCTCCGAACCGCGGGGAGGGGATACGCCGGCGCTTCGCGCCGTCTATCGCCAACCGCTTCGCGTTTGGCGACCCCCCTCCCCCAGTTTCAGGTTCCTCCTGACCCCCACCCCACGTTGTTGAGCTGAGAATATGCCAAGAATTGCCATCATTGACCGGGACAAGTGCATCAAGGAGCGGTGCGGCTATGTCTGCCAGAAGGTCTGCCCGGGAGTCCAGATGGGCGACGATACGGTGACGGTCGACAAGGACGGCTTCCCCGTCATCTCCGAGGTGCTGTGCACCGGCTGCGGCATCTGCCCAAAGAAATGCCCCGTGGACTGCATCACCATCATCAATTTAGCCGAGGAGAACGGCGTGCCCGTCCACCAGTACGGGGTGAATTCATTCCGGCTCTACGGCCTGCCCCTGCCCAAAGAGGGCGTGTCAGGCCTCATTGGCAAGAACGGCATAGGAAAAAGCACCGCACTCAAGATTCTCTCGCAGAGCGTGGAGCCCAATTTGGGCAGATACGTCAAACCGCCCAAAATGGATGAGGTCTTCACCCTCCTGCCGCGCGAAATGGGCATGCGCTTGCGCAATCTTTTCGACAAAAAGGTCCGGGTTTCGCTCAAGCCCCAGAATGTTGACAAGATTCCCAGCGCTTTCAGGGGCAAGGTGCGCTCTCTTTTGGAAAAGGTGGACGAGCGCCATGCGCTGGCCGAGGCCATCCCGCTTTTTGATTTGCACGACGTGATGGACAAGAGTTTGAACCAGATTTCCGGCGGCGAATTGCAGCGCGTGGCAATTGCGGCCGCGTGGTGCAAGGATGCAGACCTCTACTATTTCGACGAGCCGGCGTCTTATCTTGACATCGAGCAGCGTTTGCGCTGCGCGCGCGCCATCAAGCAGCTGGCCGAAAAGAAGAGCGTCATTGTTGTAGAGCACGACTTGGCCCTTTTCGATTATGTCAGCGATTATGTCTATGTTTTCTACGGACAAGAGAACGCATACGGAGTAGTGTCGGGCGTGAAAAACACCCGCGCCGGCATCAACCAGTATTTGCAGGGCTTTTTACGGGAGGAGAACGTGCGCTTCCGGGACCACGAAATCCGCTTCGCGCGCACCTCGACCGCATCGGAGCGCAAGGGCAGGGTGAAGCTGCGCTACCCGGCCCTGTCTAAAAAGTGGGGGGCGTTCACATTCAGGGCCGAAGCAGGGCAACTGCACGAGGGAGAAGTGGTCGGCATCCTGGGCCGCAATGCCATCGGAAAATCGCTTTTCGTCAAATTGCTGGCCGGCGTGGAGAAGAACGAATCTGGCGAGGAATTGGAGCAGCCGCTCAAGGTGTCTTACAAGCCCCAGTATGTCAAGGCATTGCCCGGCATGACGGTGATGCAGCTCTTCGCCCAGCACAAATTGGATGCCGCCTTTTTTGAGGAGGCGCACCGCAAATTGAACGTGGCATCTCTTATGGACAAGGAGCTGGACTGGCTCTCGGGCGGAGAATTGCAGCGCGTGGCGATTGTGCTGGCGCTTTCACAAGAGGCAGAACTCTATTTGCTGGACGAGCCCTCCGCATTTTTGGATATTGAGCAGAGGCTCCACTTGGCCGACCTCTTGCAGCGCCTGATTCAGAATTCCGGAAGAATGGCAATGGTTGTTGACCACGACCTCATCTTCCTTGACGCCATTTCCTCGCGCGTCATGGTATTCACCGGCACGCCCACAGTGCAGGGCCATGCTGACGCGCCGGCCGACAAGCGGGCGGGGCTCAACGCGTTTTTGAAGCAGATGGACATTACATTACGGCGCGACCCGGACACAGGCAGGCCGAGAATTAACAAACCGGATTCTGCATTAGATAGAGAGCAAAAGGCAGCCGGAGAATACTATTACTACGACCCGGACGCGGATGGATAGGAAAAAGAAGCGCTCCGCCTTTCCCAGCTTCTGTCTCCTTGCCTATTTAGCTTTCCTTTTCACGTCAGTAGTGGGAATAAAGTGGGATAGTATTATAAACTCTTTCGCGCATATACAAGCATCAGCGAGTCAATGGATTTGCTACAACGTGATGAGGATGGAAAGGGGTTTGCTTCACCAATCGGCTGCGCGCCACGCGCTCTGAGCCAGCCCCGCGCTTTTCTGCATCCGAGCGTCAGACAAGGAAAATCGAGTTGTTGAATGAACGGTTTGCGCCCCAGCGCAAGCGCTACGAGGAAGATTCTGATGGTTAAGTTGAAACTTGCCCTGCCCAAAGGGCGCATGTATGACGAGGTAGTGGCCGTGCTGGCCGAATGCGGCCTCAAGCTCACGGCCAACGGGCGCAACTACCGCCCCATGCTCAACGATCCGGACATTGAGGTTAAGGTGCTCAAGCCCCAGAACATACCGAAACTGGTGGAACTGGGCTCGCAGGACATTGCATTCAGCGGGTTTGACTGGGTGGCGGAGCAGGATGCCAAGGTGGCCGAACTGCTGGATTTGAACCTGGACCAGGTGAGAATCGTGGCGGCCGTGCCCAAAGGGTCCGGCCAAAAGGTTGGGAAAAACGGCCCCCTGCGCGTGGCTTCCGAATACGAGCGCCTCACGCGCCAGTTTTTGGAAAAGAAGGGCCTCAATTACGTGTTCATCAAATCTTATGGCGCCACTGAAGTGTTCGTGCCCGAGGACGCGGACATGATTGTGGATAACATGGCCTCCGGCCAGACCCTGCGCGCAAACGGGCTGGAAGTGTTTGAGGAGATCATAGGTTCATCCACCCGCCTCATCGCAAACCGGCAGGCCATGCAGGACCCGGCCAAAGCCCGCAAGATATCGGATTTGGTGATGGTCATCAAAAGCGTGCTGGACGGGCGGGCCAAACTGCTGGTGGAAATGAACGTGTCGGAGGAAAACCTCGAGAAGCTCATCCCCATCCTGCCGTGCATGAAATCACCCACCATCGCCAAATTGTACGGCGGCGGAGGCTATGCGCTCAAGGCGGCCGTGGACAAGGACAAGGTGCGCGAGCTCATCCCCCGGCTCAAAGAGAAGGGGGCCACCGACATCTTGGTGTTCGGACTCAAGAAAGTGATTGCCTAGGTGACGATGATGATGCCAAGAAAAGCCGTTCAAAATATGGAAGCTTACCGCCC
>CAYIMK010000003.1:7065-16374 GCA_964364595.1 Microcaldota archaeon
GCCCAAAGTGGTGGAGGCACTCAAAGGGGCGCTAACTGACGGGAATCTGCCGGTCTATCCTGAATACGGGGCATTCAAGCAGAAGCTGGCCGGCTTTCTGGAACTCACCCCTCAGGAGGTGTGCATCAGCAACGGCAGCGACGGCATCATCAAGCTGGTGATAGACACATTCGTGGAGAAAGGCAGGGAGGTCATCATCCCGGTGCCCACCTACAGCATGTTCAAGTTCTATGCTTCGGTGGCCGACGCCCGCATCACCGAAGTATTGTATGAAAAAGAGCTGGCCTTCCCGGCCAAGGCCGTTCGCGACGCCATCGGCCAGCAGACCGCGCTGGTGGTGCTGGTCAATCCCAACAGCCCCACCGGAACCCCTATTGCGGAGGTCGACATCCGCTCCATCGTCAAGAAGGCGGCTGAAACCGATGCGTTGGTGCTGCTGGACGAGGCATATTGGCAGTTCTCGGGCCAGACCAGCCGGAGTCTGGTGCGCGAATTCGACAATCTGGCTGTGATTCAGACCTTTTCCAAGGCCTTCGGCTTGGCCGGCCTGCGGCTGGGCTATCTCGTGTCCAATCCCAGGAACGTGGCCGCGCTGGACAAGGCCAACTCGCCGTATGGCGTCAGCACGCTGGCCCTGATCGGAGGCAGCGCCGCGCTGGACGACCTGGATTTCGTGGAGGCCTATGCTAGAGAAGTGCGGGAAAACCGCTCCAAATTGTCGGAGAAGCTGGCCAGCTTCGGCCTCAAGGTGTATCCGTCGGAGGGCAACTTCCTGCTGGTGGATTTCGGAAGCAATGAAAGATGCGCTGACGTGTGCCGCAAGCTGCGGGAAAAGGACATCCTGATTCGCAACCGCAGCTCTGAGCCACTGCTTGAAGGATGCGCCCGCATGAATGTCGGCACGGCCGAGCAGTGCGAGCGAGTTTTGCGCGAGCTGGACATTATTTTGCGCCCCCAGGCGCTCCTGTATGATATGGACGGCGTGCTGGTGGACGTGAGCCGGTCTTACCGAAAGGTGATTGCCAAGACGGCGGAGTATTTCACCAAAAAAGGCGTGAGCGAGCGCGACGTGCAGGAAATCAAGCAAATTGGCGGCTACAACAATGATTGGGACGCCACCGAGGCGCTTATCGTCAAACAAGGCGTGAAAGTTGAAAAATCCAAAATCATCGCCAAATTTCAGGAGTATTACCTTGGAAAAGGGGAGAAGCCCGGAATGATTGAGAACGAGCGGTGGATGCTGGCACGAAAAAAGCTGGAAATGCTGGCATCCCGCTATGCTTTGGGCATCGTGACCGGACGCCCGCGGGCGGAAGCGGAATATGCGCTTAAGGCGGCCGGATGTGAGGGGATTTTCGAGGTTATAGTTGCGATGGAAGACTGCCCAGAGGGCAAGAGCAAACCCGACCCCTACGGCATCCAGCTGGCATTGCGGAAGATGGGGCGCACGCAAGGCATCTATGTTGGAGACAGCGGAGACGACATGAAAGCGGCGAAAGCGGCCGGCATCACGGGAATCGGCGTGATACCGGCGGGAATCACATCAGCGGCCGGCATCAAGGAGAAATTGCAGCAGATGGGCGCTGAAACCGTGCTGGACAGCATTGGAGATTTGGAGCGGGTGATTTCATGATAACCGCCACTATCAGCCGCAAAACCAAGGAGACCGATATTTCCATCCAGCTCAACTTGGATGGTTCGCGCCAATACGCCATCAAGACCCCCATCGGCTTCCTCAATCACATGCTCGAATCCTTTGCCAAGCACGGCTTGTTCGACCTTACGCTTAGCGCGAGCGGGGATTTGCAGGTTGACCAGCACCACCTGGTGGAAGACTGCGGCCTGGCCTTGGGCGAGGCGTTCAAGCAGGCGCTCGGAGACAAGAAGGGCATCAATCGGGCTGGCTATTTCGTCTATCCCATGGACGAGGCGCTGGCTATTGTGGCGCTTGACTTCGGAGGCCGGACTTACTTGCAGTTCGAGGCCAAATTCAAGGAGCGCTTGTGCGGCGAGCTTGACACGGGCGTGGTGGAGGATTTTTTCCAGGGCTTTGCGCAGGGCGCGGCTTGCACAGCGGCCGTGTCCATACCGAAAGGGCGTTCAGACCACCACATGCTGGAGGCGGCCTTCAAGGGATTTGCCAAGGCCGCCAAAATGGCCTGCTCCACCGACGCGCGCGCCATGGGCAGCCTGCCCAGCACCAAAGGAGTGATATGAATGTCCAACTCGGTCGTCATCATTGATTATGGGGCCGGCAACCTCATGAGCGTGCAGAATGCGCTCGACAGCCTCAGGGTATCCTGGGCGGTGAGTGCCGACCCAGCAGTTGTACGCTCGGCCAAGCGCCTCATCTTTCCGGGAGTGGGCTCGTTTGGCGCCATGATGGAGCGCTTGCGCAAGCGGAAGCTTGAGCAGCCCATCAAGGACGCCATTGCTTCCGGCACGCCGTTCTTGGGCCTCTGCTTGGGCTTGCAGGTGCTCTTTGAGCGCAGCGAGGAAAGCCCGGGCGTGGCTGGATTGGGCATCTTCAAGGGAGATGTGGTGAAATTCAAAAAAGGCAAGGTGCCACAGGTGGGATGGAATGAGGTGAAGCCGAATTCTGGCAACAAAACCATCATCGGGCCGATGTGGGCTTATTTCGTGAATTCTTACTACGCAAAGCCGGAGGATTCAACGCTGGTGGCGGCCACCACCGATTATTTCGGAGAATTTGCCTGCGCCGTGGCGAGCAAAAACGTCATCGCGGTGCAGTATCACCCTGAAAAAAGCGGAGAAGAGGGCTTGGCATTCCTCAAGAGGTGGCTCTCATGCTAGCCAAGCGCATTATCCCATGTTTGGACGTGGACGCGGGCCGCGTGGTCAAGGGCACCAAGTTTGTCAATTTGCGCGATGCGGGCGACCCGGTCGAGCTTGGCAAGCGCTATGACGAGCAGGGCGCAGACGAGCTGGTGTTTCTGGACATCACGGCCTCTTCAGACAATAGACAGACCGTAGTGCAAATGGTGCGGCGGGTGGCAAAGGAGATATTCATTCCCTTCACGGTGGGCGGCGGCATCCGAACGGTGCAAGACATCCAAACGCTCCTGCGGGCGGGCGCCGACAAGGTGTCGGTCAATACGGCGGCCGTGCAAAATCCCGCCCTGGTCGAGCAGGCGTCTGAAGAATTCGGAAGCCAGTGCATTGTGGTGGCCATCGACGCCAAGAGAACTGGAAAAAGTTGGAACGTGTTTGTCAAAGGCGGCCGGCAGGACACGGGCCAAGATGCGGTTGCATGGGCCAAGGAAGTGGAGCGCTTGGGAGCGGGCGAGATATTGCTCACCTCCATGGACCGCGACGGCACCAAGGCAGGATATGATTTGGATTTGACGCGCACCATTTCCGGAGCGCTGAACATTCCGGTGATTGCGTCGGGTGGGGCCGGAAGTTTGCAAAGTTTGGCCGAAGTGTTCAAATCAGGAAATGCGGATGCCGCGCTGGCCGCCTCCATTTTCCACAATGGAGAATATTCGGTGAAAGACGTGAAGCAGTATCTGCGAACGAAGGGTATCGAGGTTAGATTATGATTATTCCCAGCATCGATTTGATGGCCGGCAAGGCCGTGCAATTGCGCCAGGGCAACCCCAAGGATAAGACTTTGGAGCGAGATGACGTGCTTACGCTGGCGAAGGAATTTTCAAAATACGGAGAAGTGGCAGTCATTGATTTGGACGCCGTCTTTGGCAATGGCGACAATCTGGCTTTGGTGAAAGAGCTTTGCCAGGTGGCGGACTGCCGGGTGGGCGGCGGCATACGCACGGTGGAGCGGGCCAACGAGCTCTTGGCCGCTGGCGCCAAGAAGATTATCATAGGAACAAAAGCAACCCCTGAATTCCTCCAGCAGCTGCCCAAGGACCGGCTAATCGCCTCCGTTGACACCAAGGGAGGAGAAGTAGTGAATGAAGGATGGACCAAAGGAATCGGCAAGGGTCCGGGGAAGAAAATCGAGGAATTGGAGTCTTACGTGTCCGGCTTCCTGTTCACCAACGTAGACAAGGAGGGCCTCATGGACGGGCTGGACTGGGTGGCCGTGGAGAACGTGCGGGCCATGACCAAAAAGCAGCTCATCGTCGCAGGGGGCATCACGTCCGTCGATGACATGCGCAAGCTGGCGGCGCTGGGCTGCGATTCTCAAATCGGCATGGCGCTCTACACCGGCCGGATTGGACTGGCTGACGCATTTGTTTCCATGCTGGATTTTGGAAAAAACAACGGCTTGGCGCCAACCATCGTGCAGGATGAGCTGGGGCAGGTGCTGATGCTGGCCTATTCGTCCCCCGATTCGCTGCGCAAGACGTTTTCCTCCAACCAGGCCACCTACTACAGCCGCTCGCGCAAGAATTTGTGGACCAAGGGCGAAACTTCGGGCAACCGACAGGAATTCCTCAACGCCCGATGGGACTGCGACCGGGATACGCTGCTATTCACGGTGAAGCAGACAGGAGAAGGGGCGTGTCACACGGGCGCTTATTCGTGCTTTGGCGAGAAGGCGTTCGGCCTTGACGCGCTCTACTCAATCATCTGCGAGCGCATCCGAAACCCCAAAGCCGGCTCTTATACCGCCAAAATCGCGGCAGATGAAAAGCTCATCAAGGAGAAATTGCTAGAAGAGGCAGGCGAAGTGGCCGAATACCGCGACCGCACTAACTTGGTTTGGGAGCTGGCCGACCTGGCTTATTTCATGCTGGTGCTCATGGCCAAGAACGGAATTACGCCAGACGAAGTGCGGGATGAATTGCGCAGAAGGCGAAAATGAAAATAATGCGGAGGGGATGAAAATGAAACTTGTCACTTACAACGACCTGGATTCGAAATTCTTCGAATACACGCGCTTGGACGACCTGCCGGGCGTCAAGCCCATTCTGGACGACGTGCGCCGCAACGGCGACAAGGCGGTGCTCAAATACAGCCGCCAGTTCGACGGACTGGAGAGCAAGACGCTCGAAGTGTCGAAGGAGGAAATCCGCCAGGCCTATGAACAGGTGGACCCAAAGACGCTGGATGCACTGAAATCAGCCGCCGCTAACATCCGTTCGTTTGCGAAAAAGCAGATGGAGTCGATGAAGGAATTCGAGAGCGAAGAAGACGGCGTGGTGCTGGGCCAGCGCATCGTCCCCCTACAGCGCGTTGGCTGCTACGTGCCGGGCGGCCGCTACCCGCTGCCGTCGAGCGCGCTCATGGGCGTCATTCCCGCCAAGGTGGCGGGAGTGAAGGAGGTGATTGTCTGCTCGCCCAAAATCAAGCCCGTCACCATCGTGGCCGCGGATTTGGCCGGAGCGGACCACATCTTCAGCGTGGGCGGCATCCAGGCCATCGGCGCCATGGCATATGGGACAACCACGGTGCCTCGCGTGGACAAAATCGTGGGGCCGGGAAACCAGTATGTCACGGCCGCCAAGAAAGAAGTGTATGGGGAAGTGGGCATCGATTTCGTGGCCGGCCCAAGCGAAGTGATGGTGATTGCGGATGAGAAAGCAGATGCGGTCTTCATCGCCGCCGATTTGCTGGCCCAGGCCGAACACGACCCGCAGGCGCGCGCGGACTTGCTGACCACATCTAAAAAGCTGGCGGACGAAGTCAATGCCGAAGTCGACAAGCAACTCGCCAATCTTTCCACCCGCGACGTGGCCAAAATGGCCATGGCGAACGGAACGATTGTGGTGGTGGACACGCTGGAACAGGCGGTCGAAATAGCCAACCGCCGCGCGCCCGAACACTTGGAATTGCAGGTGGAGAAGCCCCAAGCGCTTGTCCCCCAGCTTTACAACTACGGCTCGCTCTTCGTCGGCTCCTGGTGCGCCGAAGTGTTCGGCGATTATTGCAGCGGCACCAACCACACCCTGCCCACCAACGGGGCGGCCCGCTATTCGGGCGGCTTGTCGGTCAAGGATTATGTGAAAGTGCTCACTTACCAGCAGCTGAGCAAGGAGGCGGCGCGGCGGCTCGTGCCTATCGCGTCGCAATTGGCCGGAGTGGAGGGGCTGATGGGACACAAGAAGGCGGCCGATATCCGGGGCTAGGGGCGGGGCAGCTTCCGTCCGGTTTCCCCTTTTTTCTGCCCGGTTTCGCCCTTCGCCAGCATCCTCTGCCGTTCCATTTCCTCAACCAGTTCTTTCTCATTTGGCAGCACCAATCTGTACTTCGAGGCAAATATCTGCCTGCCGTCAGCCAGAAGAGTGTATTTGGCCATCGCGCTGTTCTTGTCTGAGCATAAAATCAGACCGATTGTCGGATTATCCCCCTCACTCCGCACCTCTTTCTCAAAATAGCGCACATAGAAGTCCATCTGCCCGATGTCCTGATGAGTTAATTTGCCAGCTTTCAAATCGATGAGCACAAAGCACTTGAGAAGATAATTGTAGAAAACCAAATCGATGTGATAATGCTCCTCGCCTACCGTTATGCGCTTCTGGCGCGCCACGAAGGAGAACCCCCGGCCCAGCTCGAGGAGGAAATCCTTGAGCCGCGCAGCCAGGCGCGCCTCCAGCTCATTTTCATCCACGCGCTCTTTCTCCCCCAGACCGACAAATTCCAGAACGAACGGGTCTTTGACAAGGTCGGCCGGTTTCTCGATTATCTGCCCTTTCTTGGCCAACTCCAGCACGCCTTTCTTGTCCTTGCTCAGGGCGAGGCGCTCGTATAGAAGAGAATTCATCTGCCGGTCCAGTTCGCGGGTGCTCCAGCGGGAGTTGATGCATTCGTTGAGATAGAAGCGGCGGGCGTATTCATTTTCCTGACGCAGGAGGAGGCGGTAATGGGTCCAGGTCAATTGTCCACGCAGTGCGTGGACTTTTGGGAACATGAGATAAAATTGGCGGATGTAGAAGAGGTTGGAGCGATTGAAACCGGCTCCAAACTCTTTCGACAGCCTCTCGGACAGTTCGTCAATCAGGCGTTCTCCATAGTTTGCCCTGTTCTTTCCCCTGAGCTCTTCCTCCACTATGACGCGCCCGATTTCCCAATAGGCCTTCACCATCGCGAAATTCACGGCCCGGAAGGCTTGTGAGCGGGCGCTTTGCAGGATTTCCTTTATCGAGGCATATGCCCCTGAAAAGTTTTCGGTTGCCATGATAGATTGACGAAAGACGGATATAGATGGCTTTGGAGAGGGTAACTTTCCACGGGGCTCCCAACCGGGAGCAGATGTGCAAATGGGTTGATGGGGCACAAGAATGCGGCGGATGTGAGAGGGAAAAAACCGGCCCGGACAAAGCGGGCGGCGCAATGCTCCCTTTAAAATGCTTGATTTGGAGAATAGAAAATATGCTGGCGTTCCTGCTCAAAACAGATGAACCTGTTATTTCGCAGCCTAAATCAGTTCCGCCAAAAAAGACGCAAACTTCTTCTCCCATAATCAAGACGCAGATGGGGCCGGCCGACGCGCTGGTGCAGAAAATCTCCTACAACCTCTCGGCTTACCAGAAAGCGGGAACCGAGGATGAGCGCAAGAAATACGCTGCTTGGATTTCCTACGACATGGCCGAGCTGGGCCGGATGAAGCTGAATAACGGCGAGCGCGAGCAGACAATGGCGCGCATTTCACAGATTGTGACAGGCATTGAGACTGCTCAGTGGGGCGTCGCAACCAAGATAGGGGCGCTGGAGCAGGTTGTCAATGGGCTGCTTGATGCCCCGAAGTGGAAAAGCATGCGCGAGAAGGCCGAAAATGCACTGGCAGGCCAAATCCGCTATCTTTCGGTTGAAGAAAAGAACATGACGGCGCAGGCCAAGGTCAAGCTGATTTTGGACCTCGAGCCGCGGGTTGCGCTGGTGCCGCTAGTGAAAAATGCGGTGGACAAAAGCTCTGATGAGCAGACGGCCTACCTCTCTTTGGTGGAAAATGACATATGGGAGGCAGGTCGGTGGGCCCACGATTACAAGCCCTATTCAGCCGGCGGATTCGGTGTGGGGCCGGTGCAAATCCGCTACGACCCGCCGCTATCCGAGCTGATGGCCGACATAACCACGAGCAAAGGCTCGGCTCCGGCGCAGATAAACTTTAGGCGGCAGAATTCGGAGCTGCTGACCGAGCAGTGGGCCCAGAATCAGAAGCGCGACAATACGGCTTGGCCCAAAGGCGACAGCGTGCCGGCCGAGAAGCTGCCTTTGCGCATGGTGGAGATGGCTGTCCATTACTTTGAAGCTCAGATGGCGGCAGCCAATCTGATGGGCAAGAGTACGGATAATGCAGTCATCCGCGACCTAGCGATACATCTGGAGGCAGAAGCAAAATCACGCCTGCTCGAGGCGCAAAAACTTGGCGGCTCGCCCGATGAGAGGCGAGAGGCGCTGCTTTTGCTGGTCGAGTATTATCATGATTATTTGCAGCCTGCGCTGGCCAAGATGGAAACAGAGAACTATTTCGCAGGCCTCTACAAGCTGGCAGGAGATTCGTCCTGGAAAAATACGCTGGTGTGGGCAAACGAGCATGCCCAGACCGGCATGCTCTGGAGTGCGCTGGCCATGGGGGCGATAAATCCCCTGGCCGGGCGGCTGGCTTTCGTCGCGATGGGCAGCCGGGATGTTGTCGAGGGAGTGGAGAATAAGAATTTGGATAAGACCCTGATGGGAGCCACCATGCTCGTTGGCCTCGGCGGCCTTGGACGGGTGTCAAAGGTGGCTGGCGGCGTGCTGGTGGGGCAGGTGAGCATGGGGATGGTTGAACAGGTGGAATCCGGCGTGCGGACCGGCTTCACGCCCCGCGACTGGGAAGATTTGGCCAACAGTGCCGTGCTGCTGGAAGGATTCTACAGGGCGAAGATGGGCCAGAGCGGCGAGGTGCCCAAAACAGAAACCAAGAAAACATCGTCAGTCACTTCGGCCCGCGTCCGGCAGTCCGCGGCTGCCGGAAAATTATATTCTTTCCCGGGCGGACTCATCGACGACTTCCTCAGGGCGTATGGACAGGTGCGGACCACTGTTGAATCCGGCGGCATAAAGAATGCGCCCAAATTCGAAACTCAAAAAATTGGATCAGACACATGGGTTACAAAAGACTGGACTGAAAACGGCGGATACAGGGCGACGCTGCTGACCACTGACCGCAGCCAGGTGAAAGTGCAAAACATCAATGGAAAACCGGTCGACTTTCAGACAGAGACTCAAGGTTACATGGGCTCCATCTCCACAGTGCAGCTTTTGGAAGGATACCGGGTGAGCATACAGGGCAGGGAGTATGTGGTGAAAAACGGCGTACTCAAATTCAGCCCCAAGCAATGGAACCCGAATGACGCTTCAAAGAAATATATGCGGCAGGAAGAGGCGGCTAATGGA
>CAYIMK010000004.1:0-15579 GCA_964364595.1 Microcaldota archaeon
GATGCGCACCGCAGTGCTGGACGGGTAGATTCCGGTTGCGGGGGAGTTGAATGTGAAGTTGGGCTTCACGGTGTCGCTCAGGTTGTAGCCGGAGAAGTTGCCGATTTGCAGCGTCAGGTTCATGAATGTGGTGAGGTTGGCCGCGTTATACCAAGTGGTGCTGGAGTACACCGACACGTTGGCGCTGCCACCGTCGTCATAGGTGATGGTGGGCACGGCGGTGAATGGCAGGTAGTAAAGAGTGACCAGCGCAGTGGTGTTCAGGGCGGACACGGCCGAGGAGTTGATGAAGATGCGGCTGGTGCCAAAAGTGCGCGGCGGAGAGATCTGGACGCGGACTGCGCTGCCCATGGCTGACATCACCGAGTTGGCCTGCTGTTGAGTGCTCATGTTTACCGAGGTGAAGTTGAACATGCCCATAGTCTGGAACGTGTCGCCCCACGGCGCCGCCTGGCTCAGGCCGAACATGGCCATGCAGGCAGCGCTGCCGTTCATGGTCATCTGCATGACCAGATTGACACTGGCAAAGTTGACGATATGACTCATGTTGGTGGTGAGACTGCCTTCCCGCATGCATTGGCTGATGGGCACGCCGCCCATCGATTGGTTGGCCGGCGGGCCCTGCATGGAGCCGAGGTTGTGTACCAGAGCGGTAAGAGTGGTGGTGTTGGTGTTGCTCGCCGCGTCGGTGGCGGTGATGGTGATGGTGTAAGGCTGGGGTATGTTTCCGGCAGAGGCGATGGCAGATATGTTGCAGGTGCTGTTGTAGAAGGTGGCGTTGGCAAAGTTGGCATTGGTCAGTGTGCGATTGCCGGTGGAATTAACGCCGCAGTTGATGCCGACGAAACCGATGGCGAGTGAGTCGCCGGTGCCGCCAAGGCTGTTGTCGCTGACATTCACACGCGCGTTGATGATGCTGTTTTGTATGGCATCAGTTTCGTAATAGATAGAGAAGAATGCCTGAGTGCCCAGGTTGGTGGCATTGCCCAAGGCGAAGAAGGAGGCGTTGGAGAAGACCGGGGCCGTGCGGTCCGCGACGATGTCGCGGACAACCGCGGTGATGTTGGTGTTGCTGACCAGCGAAGTGTTGCCGGTGCCGGTCAGGTTGAAGATGGTGACATTGACCTTGTAGTCGCCTTCAGTGGTGGTGCTGTTGATGGTGCAGTTGACATACCATGAGCTGGTGGAGCCCATGAGAGTGTAGTTGGTCATGTTGCGGCTGTTGCCTTCCTGGCAGATGCCGCTGGTGGTGTTGGCGCTGGTATTGAGCGAGTAGGTGGTGAAGAGGACTGTGCTGACGTTGGCACTGGCGGCCGTGTTTTCGGTGACCGACACGTTGAACTGGAATGAGGCGGTGGTGTTGCCGGCGTAGACCGGGAAGGTGGCGCCGCTGGCGTTATTGGTGGCGACAGTAACGATCAGGGCTGAACTGGACAGGCTGACCAAGGCCAGAAGAACGAGAGCGAAAACGCAGGCAAAGATACCCAAGGCAGGGCGAGATTTCGAGGACAACACTAATACCACCGCGGGAGATACATGGTGATGATTTATAATGCTTTTCAAGCGCGGACAGAGGGGAAAAATCACCTGGCGGCGCGGGGAAAACCACATGGCGGGAAGGGGAAAACGCGGGGGCCGCTAAAAACGCGGGCCGATGTTTTTGAGTTGCTGTTCTTTTTCGGGCCGCTCTTTTTCCGATGCTCTCTTAAACCGCGTCGTTTTATGCTGGACTATGGAGCGGGGCCAATCCAGCATTGAGTATGTTGTTGCCATGGCCGGCCTTATCGTCATCCTCATCGCACTCTATGAAGTGTCGGTCGGCATGAACGCGCGGGCGCTCCTGATGCAGTCGCAGCTGGAGGGTGAGCGGGTGGCTGAGCAGCTTGCCGGCGCCATCGACGGGGCCGGCATCGCCGGCCCGGGCACCAATGTCACCATCTCGCTCTACACCTTCCCAAGCCAGACTCTTCTTGTTTCCGGCAGCGAAATAATCGCGCGAGGAGCGGACAACCGCACGGCCGCGTTCGTGCGGCACCTCGACTACGTGGCAGAGGCCGTCAACCTGACCGCGAACCAGAGCGTGCGCATCGTGCATGACGACACTGGGCTGTATGTGCAGGGGTTGGGATGAAAGAGGCAAAGAGGAGGATGATGACAATGCGACAGATAGGGGGGAACCAGGAAGAACCTGAAACTGAAGGGGGGACGACTGAAAAGCGAGTGTTCCCCCCTGCGGTTCGGGGCCAGATTCTCATCAGCGACCTCATCATCTCCATGGCGATATTCCTTCTGCTCATCGCCATTGCCTACGAAACATACAACCGCCAGACCGACCGCCTCGGCGAATGGCACACCCAGGTGAGCGCGAATGACGCCATGCAGCGGGGGCTGTCGGCCCTCATATACGCGCAGGGCAATCCGACGAATTGGGCCGTCGCTGGCTACAACCCGCTGCAGGCTTCCGTCCTCGCCATGGGCAGCGGCGAGGGAGGCGGGCGCATCGACTCGGTCAAGCTGGGCCGGCTCGCCTCGTTCTTCAACGACTCGGCGTATTACAACGCGACGCGGCTCAAGATGGGGCTGGGCTATTTCGACGCCGACGTGCGGGTGAGCGAGATGAACGGCACAAACATCTCTGTGATGGGCTCGCCGCCCACATCAAGCTCCATCGTGCTCTCGGCCGGCACGCGGCTGGCCGTGATGGACAATCGGACCGTGCAGGTGCGCCTGCGCGTGTGGAAGAACCAGACGTGAGAAACATGGATCTGCTTCGGGCACAAAATCGTGCGGAAAAAAATTGCGCCAAGCGCGGCCTCGCGCCTAGCGCCGCTTCGTGCGGCCCGCTCAAGCGCGGCGTAGTTCTTTCAGTGGAGGCCCTGCTCGCGGCTCTGCTGCTCTTCACCGCGCTCCTGCTGGCCTCCACGCTGGCGGCCATGTCGGGTGGCGCCTCCCTGCCGCTCCTGCGCCAGTATGCGCATGACGTGGCGGCCGCTGGAGTGCATAACGGCGCGTGGCTCGGACCTGTCGCGTCGTCCAATGACGCGGCCGCCCGCTCTCTCATCGACAATCTGCCTGCCGGCCTGTGCGTGCAGGCCGAGGTCTACGCCGCCAACGCCGGCACCGGCACTCCCATCTGGTCGTACGCACGCGGCGGATGCAACCGGACCGCCGATACGGCCCTGGCGCAGGCATGGGCCGCGCAAATCTATCGGGGCAACAGCACGAATTATTCGTTCGAATGGGTGCGGGTGCGCGCCTATCCTCGCGAGGGATGATTACATGGAAAAAAAGACTGACGGCTCATCCCGGAAAAAAGGAATGGTCTACTCGCTCTCGGTCTTCCTTCTGGTGGCGGTGCAGCTCTCGCTCATGGCGTTCTGGGTGGAGCAGACCGACAAGCGCCGCCAGACCATCGACGCGCCGGCATCCGAGGACGTGCTGGCCTCCCGCCTCGGCGAATTGGGCTCCCTGAGCATGCAGGCCCTTGGCATCAACGCCACGCTGATGCGCAACAGCACGCACGTGCAGTTCAGCATAGACGATGCCGGCTTCCCGCTCTCGCCGTCCGCTCCCGGCCTCGTCGATTTGGGGCCGCTGCTGGGCTGGCTGGCGAACAACTGGACGACCGCCACCCACGCCAACCTGACCTATAATTACAGCGGCATGAATTCCAGCGGGCGGCTGGTGCAGACGGCCGTGACCGGTCTGATTTATTCACACAACAATTCCAACGCCGCCTATGACCAGGCCGCGCTCTTCTCGCCCGCGGGCATCGGCACCCCCAATGTCCTGGGCGTCGCCATCACGTGCAGGCGGCCGGGCGGCACGCTCAGCGTGGCCTACACGGACTGGGCCGCCGCCGGCACAACGCTTGATGGAACGGTCCGCTTCTATGACAGCGGCGGGCTGCACACCTCCAACGACGTGTTCGACCCGGCCAACAGCAACAGCTTCTCGGCCCGCTACTATGACGCGGGCGGCAACTGGATGCAGACGGTGCATGTCGACTGGGTGGCGCCGGACACCCTGCGGCTGCAGGGGGAGAACAACGCCACCTATTCGCCGGCGCTGACCAAGGCCAACGTGAGCTGCGCATGGACCGCCAGCATCGTGGACAGCTATCCCGGCACGCTCGAGGAGAAGATGTTCATGCCAATCAGCGTGAACCTGACATACTACAATGCCAGCTATATCGGGCAGCTGGTGCTGGCAAGAAAATAAGCAGAAAACAGCCGAACCAAAAAAGAATACAGAAAATATCCGGGGCGCTCGCCAAGCGCCCGCAACGCTTGGCGATAAGGCACCCGCAGGCGCCTGCATCGGGCGCCCCGCGAGCGAACGGCGGCCTTCGAAGGCCGCCCGCGCCTGTTTTGCTTTTGTTTTTTGTTTTTGTGTTTTTGTTTTGTCTTTTTGTTTTTATTTTCTCCTCGATTTCGGCTTGGGGCAAGCTTTAAATGCCTCCCAGCCCTGCACCAGTCGTGCTGCAGACCAAAATCGACCAGTTCGTCCAACTGGCCCGCTCCGGCAGGCGGGGACTGGACCAGCTCACGCGCGAGATGCGCGTGAGCCCCGCCGCGCTCGAGGCGCTGGCCAGCCTCATGGAGCAGGCGGGAGTGGTGTCGGTCAACTATCCGCTCAACGTGATGGAGAAGCCGCAGGTGGTATTTGTCCAGCTGCCGCCTGAGCCAAGAAAGTCGGTGACCGAGGAGGAGCCGGCGCAGGGGCGGCTGGTTGAGACCTACACCTTCAAGGCCGACGACGTTCCGGCCACGGTGGAAATCCGCGATTCGGGGCGCGAGCGGATGTACCACGTCTCGCTCGTAGAGCTGAGCGTGCCCACCCGCATATTCCTCGACCAAATCAAGGAGCAGCTCATCAAGTCAGTGCCGGCCGAGAGCTCGGACGTGGCCGATGTCGAGCGCGTGATGGCGGTGCGGAAAGGTTTCCATGACACCATAAGAAAAACGCTGAACCGCTACGAGCTGGGCAGCGAGACCTCCGAGATGCTGGCGGGCCTGCTTCTTCACATCATGTTCGGCCTCGGCGAGCTGGATTTGCTCAACCGCGACGACTGGCTGGAGGAAATCGCGGTCAACAACGCCAAATCGCCAATCGGAGTATACCACCGCCGCTTCGGATGGCTCAAGACCAACATATACATGCCGGACGAGAACGCCATCTTCAACTACGCGAGCCAGATTGCGCGCAGAGTGGGCCGCCAAATCGCAACTCTCACCCCGATTCTGGACGCCCGCCTCGAGATGGGAGACCGTGTCTGCGCCACTCTGGTCCCCATCAGCTCGCACGGCAACACAATCACGATTCGCCGGTTTGCCCGCGTGCCCTGGACCATTATCAACCTCTTGGGCGAGCCGGCGCACACCATGAACCTTGAGATGGCGGCCATGCTGTGGCAGGCCTTCCACTACGAGCTGAACATGATGGTGGTGGGCGGCACTGCGTCGGGAAAAACTTCCGCCCTCAACGCATTGGCCGCCTTCGTGCCGCCGAACCAGCGCATCATCACAATAGAGGACACCCGCGAATTGACGCTCCCAAAGCACCAGTGGAACTGGATTCCGCTCCTCACGCGCCTGCCCAACCCGGAGGGGCAGGGCGAGGTGACCATGCTGGACTGCATCACCACGAGCTTGCGTATGCGCCCTGACCGCATATTTGTCGGAGAAATTCGCAAGCAGCGCGAGGCCGAGGTTGCCATCGAGGCCATGCACACCGGCCACTCGGTCTACTCCACGCTCCACGCCGATACTGCCGCGCAGGCGGTGCGGCGCATGACCAACCCGCCGATTGAGCTGCCGAGCGCAGAGCTGGACACGCTGCACCTGCTCGTGGTGCAGTTCCGCGACCGGCGGCGCAACCTGCGCCGCACGCTGGAAATCGCCGAGGTGAACGAGGCCACCGGGGAGGGCGCGGTGGAGCCGAACATCGTCTTCCGCTGGCGCCCGCGCAGCGACACCTGGGAAAAAGTGTCAGAGCCGGCGCGTTTCTACAAGGAGCTCAACCTGCACACCGGCATGACCAAGGAGAAAATCGTCGAAGACAACAAGAAGCGGCAGACAATCCTGCGCTGGATGATAAAAAACAAAATCACGGACATCGACCCGGTTGGCAACATATTCTCGCTCTATTACTCCAACCCCGAAGAGGTCTATGACATCGCCAACCGCAATCTGGAGGCGCCGGCCGCATAAAAAAATTACAGATGCCCCAAATCAGAGAGGGGTCCCGCGCAAGAAAGCGGGACCAGAACGCATAGAGGTCCCGTATGGCCCGTATCGGTTTGATGCTCGTCCCAATGTCCTTGGCCGAGAAGATGGAGGCGCGCTTCAAGGGGGTGGCTACGCGCCTGGGCAGCATGTATCCCGGCCTGCGCTATGACCTGACCAACGCCGGCCTCACAGTGGAGCCCGACACGTACGCCCTCGCCTCCGGCCTCTCCGCCCTCATCTGGGGCATGATGGGCCTGCTGTTCGCCATCGTGGTGGTCAAGGTCCGCGCCATCACCGGGCCGCTGATGATTATCGCCCCGGTTCTTGGGCTGTTCATCACCTGGCTTCTCTTCTTCATCCTCCACCTCTACTACCCGCGCCTGCTCACGCGCTCGATGGCGGCCAAAATCGACCGCGGCCTGCTGTTCGCCACGCGCGACATGCTGATACAGACCAGCTCCGGCATCCCGCTTTTCCAGGTGCTGGCCAACGTGGCCGACGGCGACTACGGGCAGGTGTCGTCCGAGATGAAGAAGGCCGTGAACGAGGTGCGCTCCGGCGCGCCCCTCTCGGCGGCGCTCGAGAACATGGCTTTGCGCAGCCAGAGCAAGTACCTCAAGAAGACAGTGTGGCAGCTCGTCACGGCCATGCGCTCCGGCGCCAACCTCACCAACGCGTTCAAGGGCATCATCAAGCTGCTGGTGGACAACCAGATGCGCTCGGTGAAAGCGTACAACGCCGAGCTGAACTTCATCGTGCTCATATACCTCCTCGTGGCGGCTGTCCTGCCGACAGTTGGAACAACCGTGCTGGTGATTTTCTCGGTGTTCGGCGTGCTGGGCGTGACGCCGGAAATATACACCATGCTGGTGCTGGGCGGGATGGCGATGCAGTGCATGATTATCGGCTACGTGCACATGCGCAGGCCGCGGCTGTATGAATGAGAGCATAGTGAACGAATGAGAATGCGGAATGAATGAGAAATTCGAATGTGAGGAAACCCATGCCATCCAGAATCATCGTGCAAAGGCGCTTCGTGCCGCTTTCCCCGCGCCAGGCAGGGTCCACTCTGAGCCACCTGCTCGGCGTGGCCGGCATAGAGCAGCCCCCGCAGATTTGGCTTGGCTCGCGCCTGCTCCTCGCCCTCACCGTCGCGCTGATTGCGTTCGCGCTGCCCCCAATCATCACCTATGCGACCAGCAGCGACATCGGGTTCGGCGTGCCTGGGGAGCTGAACTTCGCCTTCATGATCGGCTACATGCTCCTCGCGGCCATGGCCGGCTTCGCGCTGGTGCTGACGCTGGTTTACCTCCATCTGTATTACATCGTCCATGACCGCACGCGGCGCGTGGAGGAGGTGCTGCCCGACTTTTTGCTCATGGTGGCGGCGCAGATGCACGCGGGACTCACGCCGTTTGCCGCCTTCAACGCGGCCGCCCGCCCCGAGTTCGGGCCTCTGGAGAAGGAGGGCAGGACAATTGCCGCCCGCTCGGTTGGCACCGAGACCTTCACGGACGCGCTGCTGCAGCTGGCCGACCACATTGACTCGCCCGTCTTGAGGCGCACCATATCGTTCTTCGAGAACGGCCTGCGCTCGGGAGGGAAGCTGGCGAACATGCTCGAGACTGCGGCCGAGGAAATCCGCGACCTGGAGGAGCTGCGGAAAGAAACGGTGCTCAACACCCGCACCTACACCATCTTCCTCATCTTCATCCTCATCGGAGGCCTGCCGCTTCTATTGGCCATCTCCACCGAATTTTTGGGCATCTTCTCGAAAATGCAGGGCGAAATCAACGTTGACTCCGTCAAATCGATGGGCAACATGCTGGCGCCGTCCCTCAACCTCAAGCCAGAATTCGTGAACCAGATGGCGTCGGTCATCATCGTGGGCACTGCATTGCTGGTGTCCATCTTCGTTGGCGTCATATCGGAAGGCAAGGTGCTGTTCGGGCTGAAATACTGGCCGCCGCTGGCAATCGTGTCATATCTGGTTTATATGGGCGTCAAGACGTTCCTGCACGCATTCTTGAGCGTATTTACGTAATCGGCGGGCGCGCTGGCGCCGGAAAAAATGAGAAGACGGCCAAGCGCTCGGGCGCCCGCAATCGGCGCGGTTCGAAGCGCGCCAGTGTTTTGTTTTTTCTTTCGCGTTTTTCTTTTTTCTTACTGCAAGGCTTGTGCAAGACTGCGCGCCTGCTGCTCGTTGCCGCCTTCTGTGAACATCATCGGCAGAGTGTCGAAGCCGGCGCCGCTCAGCTCCCAGCTGGCGAGCTCGTTGAGCGAGCGCTTGAGCGCCTGGTATTCCGCCACCGCCTTGTCCGAGAGGGGGGCGGCGAGCGGCGCGGCGGGCGCGCTGGCCGGGGCCTGGGACTGGGAACTGACTGCCATACAAAAGACTGCGCGCGGGCAATCTTTAAATAGCTGGCTTGGGCTCCCTAAGCCATGACGGATGAACTAGAGGACCAGATTATCGCCAAGACGCAGGGCTACCTCAACGCGAAAAAGCACAAGGAGGCGGCCGAATCGGCCGACGCGCTGGCCCGCGTGGACCCGAAAGACGCGATTGTGTGGTACCTGAAAGGGAAGGTGCACTACATGTCGGGCGAGCACGATGAGGCGCTCGCCGCCCTTTCAAAGGCCGCCACTATCCAGAACAATTCGCCAGACGTCTGGCTGCTCATGGGCTACACGCTCGTCGCCCTGCGCCGCTATGACGAATCGGTGCAGTATCTGGAATATGTCAAGAACCTCAAGCCCGACAGCATGGAGGCGAGCGCAGCTTTGGGAATCGTGCAGGCCATCTTGGGCAAGCCGCAGGAGGCGCAGGCAGGCCTGCGCGAGGCCCTCTCTCTCAACAAGGCCGGCGCGGTCGTCATGCTGGAGAATTTCAACAAGCAGTTCATCGCGTCCAGCCCCGCGGTGGAAGCGGGGACAAAGGAGCTTGTGGAAAACCTGATTGAGAAGGCGAGATTGACAAAGTAAAAAATCCAGATTCTGTTTACTGCTCGTCCTTGTGATAGAGGTCCAGAAAAGTCAGGATTCCGTCTTTTTCATCGTAAGCGTACGAAAGGCGGAACGGCGGCAGATAGAGTTCGCGCGTGCCTTTGCGCGTGAAACGCATGGGCTTGCCTATAGATGGGTTGCACACCGCTTTGGCCAAGAGCTTGTCGAGCCTCATTCTCACGCTTGAATCCAGCCTTGAATAGAGGCGGATGAAAGAATCCGCCCGGCGGACGGTTTTAGCGGGCATTTTTGCGCACCTTCCTGAGGAAGTCGGCCGCGCTCGTCTCGGTGTATTTGCCCTTCTCAACTTCGCGGTAGGCGGCTTCGGTGCGTTGCGCGAATTCGATGTCCTCCCGCATGCCGGCTGCGAACGAGCTGGCCCGCTTGAGGATATACATGCCTGCCTCCCTGATGATGACGAAACGCTCGCCCTCTTTGAGGCCGGCGCGCATGCTCTGGGGGATGACCACCTGGCCCTTGGAGCTCATAGTGGTGATGTTTATTTCGACCATGGTAAGATTGGGCTTACTGAAATTTAAAAATATATGCCTCGGCCCGGGGAAGCATCCGCCCCATCTATTTTCCCGCCGCAGATGTTGAACACGCTCCACTCGAGGCGCTTGTTTTTTTCGAGGCGGGAGAGGATGCAGGCATACAAGGAGATGCTGAAAAGGCGGCCTGGATGGGAAAGGAAAAGAAAATGAAATTCTGTTTATGGTTCCATCCGCTTGACAGACTTGAGCTTGTCGAAATCCTTGTCAAAGGAGAGGATGGCCGAAATCCCGTGCTCTTTCATGACCGCCAGATGCAGTGAATCATGAGGCTCCAGGCCGGATGCGAAGAAAACAAGTGCATCGCGCAAGTTCCGCTCGTTGACCGCCAAGATGGACAGATGCCCGATTTCCAATAGGTGCCGGACCGCGGCCTCGCTGGGAGCATGACCACCGTATTTTTCGGCCAGATGATGGAGAACCTCGTCAAGCACCAGCACCGAGGTTGTGGCGTTCTGCTCTCCTGAATCCACTCGTTTGAGATACGCCTGGCAGCGACGGGCCCTCTCATCACGGCCCAACGACGCGATGAAGATGTTGGCGTCGATGAACATCTAAGCCAGCCCCATTTTCTTGTATTTGCGCTTCATGGCGGTTTTGAAAGAGGCGTCAATCTCGGCATCGGATTTGAAATCTAGGGGGTGCTCCATGGCGAAACGCTCCAATTCATCTACTGCGGAAGTCTTTTTCTCAACAACTAGACGGTTGCTTTCCGCTCGCATCACCACTTCGGTCCCAGCGTCCCATTTGAGCAGTTCGCGCAAATATTTCGGGATAACGAGTTGCCCTCGCTCATAGACGTGAGTCATATTTTTCACCTGTTTTGGTAAGAATAAGTAAGAAAGAATTAATAAAATAATCAGATGCTCGACGAGTCGTTCGGGCCAAAAGCAGCCCCAGGTCGGAAGAAGGCTCAAGTTAAAAGCAGCCTCAGGTCAAAAGAAGCCACAAATAAGTGAGCGGGTTCTCGAACTTCTTTTTCGCCTCTTCATTTGACAAGCTGGCTGAAATCAAGTCGCGCACCGCCGGCTTGGATGCGGCCTTGCTCACCACCATATCCAGCAGCCAGGAGTGGCGGCCCAATTGCTGCATCCTGTAGCTGGTGGACAATTCCCTGCCCAGCTCCTCCCACACGGCCACCTCGTAGCGGCCTAAGGAAAGGCGCGACACGTCGTTGCGCTCGATGGCTTCGTCGATGAATTGGGCGGCCAGTCGGCCGGAATTGGTGGCATTGCCCACGCCCTCGCCGGAGAACGGGTCCACAAGAGATGCGGCGTCGCCCACCAGCACCCAGCCGTACCCCGCCAGTTGGCGGTGCGCCGAGCCGAAAGGCAGGCGCCAGCCGGTGAGCGGGCTTAGGGGTTTCGCGTCCGCGAAGCGGGCCTTGAACATGGGCTCGTTCGCGATGATGTTGTTCATCATCGCAATAAGATTTGTCTTGTCTTTTTTCATCTTCACGGCCAGGTCCTTGCTCAGCAGGCCGAGGCCCACGTTCGCGGTGCCGTTTTCAAGGGGGAATATCCAGAAATAGCCGGGCATGACTGATTTGATGAAATGTATCTCGATCTGGCTGTTCATGCCCTTGATGCCGGAGTAATACGCCCGCACAGCGTCGCAGGAATGGGCCGGGTCGAGTTTCGCCTTGTCGCCCAGAACCGAGCGGGCGACAACGGAATTTACGCCGTCCGAGCCGACAACGACCTTGGCCCTGAATGTTTTTTCGCTTCTTTTGGAGTCAGACAAATCGATGCCCTTCACACCGACCGCGCGGCCGTCTTCCATTACCACTTCATTGACTTGGAATTTTTCCATCGTTGTGACGTTCGGCGTCTTTTTGGCGGCCGAGAAGAAGAGTTTGTCGGTATTGTAGCGCCTGATGCAGTAGCCCCTGCCGCCCTCGCGGTTCGGGTCGGCCGGATGGAAGGGAATGGAGACGACGGTGCTGTTCGGCGATGAGAAGGTCACGCCGGTGATGGAGCCGTGGGGAAGCTTCTCGACCTCCTTCACCAGCCCCAGCTCGCGAATCACGCGCATGCTCTTGCCGGAGAGGGCGTCGCCGCAGGTCTTGTCGCGGGGGAACTGGGCCTTGTCGAGAAGCAGCACGCTGCGGCCCAGGCGGCCCAGATACGCGGCCGCAGAGGAGCCGCCCGGCCCGGCGCCAACGACGATGACGTCAAAGGAATTCCCGGAATAATCAGGCATGAAATGACCTCTGTTGAGATGGATTTCGCATGGAGCGCTGGACTTTAAAAAACCGAAAGCCGCGGCCATGCGCCGGGCCGCCCCTCCGAAAAGCGGGCGCGCCGAAAGCGGGCGAGCCCATTCCCCAGTCGGCAGGCTTATTAATTTTAGACCACCTATCACGTCTGTCTTCTATTAGTCAGGAGGATTGATGCTTATGTCAGAAACTGCCCTATCAGCCATTGTTGATGGAGGCGAGGCCAAAGCCGGCCCGCCGCTCGCACCCGCGCTCGCCCCGTTGGGCGTAAACATCAGCCAGATTATCGCTGAAATCAACAAGCAGACGGCCGGATTCAAGGGAGTCAAGGTGCCGGTCAAGGTGTTTGTCGAGAAGGCGTCCAAGACTTGGCGCATCGAGGTCGGCTTCCCCGCCACCTCGGAGCTCATCAAAAAGGAGCTTGGGCTTGAGAAGGGCCGCAAAGGGGGCGGCGAGGAGCCAAAAGTGGTTGGCGACCTCAAAATCGAGCAGGCGCTCAAGGTGGCGAAGGCCAAGGCGGCAGGCACGCTGGCCAAGAGCGTCAAGGCGGGCGTGTCCGAAGTAATCGGCACCTGCGTTTCCATGGGAATAACGGTGAACGGCCAAGATGCGAAACTGGTGAAAAAGGACGTCGATGCCGGCAAATACGACGCAGTGCTTGCAGGATAGAAAAAGGAGCAAAACAAAAACACAAAAACAAAACAACGGGGGCCCGCTCGAGCGGGCCAGCCGCAGGGCCGGCTCGGGCCGGCCCAGAATCCGGGTCTTCTTTTCTTTTCCTTTTTCTCATTCGGCGGTTTGTTTTTATTCTATGCGGGCCTAGGGGGGGCCATGTCGTCCCAAAAAAAGATGCCGGCGATGATGGCCGTACTGGCCATTCTCCTGTGCGCCGGCCTCCTCTCGGCCGGATTGAAATGGCAGCCGGAGCGCTTCGGGGCCGAACCGGTCGGCGCGCCCGTCTTCTCGGCCGGCAGCGTGTACATGATGAGCGGGGACGGGCGGCTCAACATCTATGAACTGGCGCAGGGCACGCCCCAGCGCCCCTACGACTTGAACGGCCCCACCCATGTCGCGCCGATCGTGGCCGGCACCCTTCTGGTCATCGGCACCGATGAAGGCCATATCGAGGCGATGGACCGCGAGCAGATACGGCAGATGTGGACTTATCCGGCCGCCCCGCCAGTCAAGACCGGCCCGTTTACAACCGGCAACGCGAGAAGCACCGGCAGTTCGGGGGAGGAAGCGGCCGCGAACCCCGCCAACGAGGTTCTCGAGCTGCGCTCGCTCGCGTATGGGGGAAACAGCGTCTATGCGGTGTATGCCAACAAAACGGTGGCGCTCGACTCCGCGAACGGCCACGTGCAGAACGTCTGGACGCTGAATGACGCGGGAGCGGCGGCGGCTGACAGCAGCCGGATTTACGTGATGGACGGCGGCACGCTCAAGGCATTCTCGGCAAGCGGGGGCGCGGGCTGGACACTGCAGACAGGCCCGCTCTACCTCACCTCCCCGGCCGTTGACGAGAGCGCCGGAAAGGTATATGTTGCCACCACCAACGGCTACGTGATGTCGATTCAAGCCGACACCGGCGTTGTGGCGTGGCAGTATCCTCTCAACGGCTGGCCCATGGCCACCCCATTCCCGTCCGGCGATGAGGTGGTGGTGGGCTCCAACGACGGCCGCCTGCGCGCGCTGGATAGGGACACCGGCCGCCTTCGCTGGACCGCCGACCTTGGCGCGCCGATCAGGGGCGGCATTGCCGAGGTGGCGCGGGGCGGCGCGCATGTGCTGCTGGTGCCCACGCAGGGGCCATCACTTGCTGCAGTCAGCGCTTTGGACGGAACCGTGCTGTGGAATTATCCGCTCCCCGACTGGCCATCGAGCCCTGCCGTCTCCTCCGACGGCCGGTTCGCCGCCGTGGCCACCCGCGATCGGCAGCTGTTTGTAGTCATCCTCTCACCCATGTGCACCATCGACTCGCCGCGCAGCCGGCAGCCCATCGCCCCGTTCACGCAACTGGACGGCCGCGCCTGGGCGTGGGACGGGGTGAGCCGCGTTTCCTTGAGCGTGCAGGGCCGTGCGCAGGACGTCGTGGTCAACCAGTCCGGCCCGTTCCACACCATGCTGGACCTCACGGGCGTGCAGCAGGGTTCGGTCGACATCCGCTGCCTGGCTGACGGCCGGGACGGCTCGAGCGAGACGGACAACGCGTATTTCCGGGTTGCGCTGCAACGCTGGCCGGGGGGACTGTTCCAGAGGGCCTGGCCCTTTTCACCCAGCACAAACTCGATGAACCGCACCGCCACCGCGCGGTTCGGCGCGCCCCGCAACAGACTGATCGGATCGCAGCTCACACTCGAGCCGCCCAGCGGCGTCACGTATCCCATGCGTCCCGGCCCGCTCACCTGCGCCTGGAAAGGGGCTAAGTCGGCCGTGTTGAGGGGCGGGTAAATCTCTTTCACGACCTCGCCGCCAGCCGTCTTGAAGGCCGCCATGAAGGCGCCCGCCGAGTGACGCCCGGCGACGAAATCGGAGGCCATGACGACCATCTTGCGGTGGGGAGTCTTCCTGACCACCCAGGTCCCCATGCTGTAGTTGCTCATGTCGTTGGTTTCGGTGAGGCGGAAGATCCAGGGGCTGGTCTTGGGAGGCGCCGGCAGCTGAGAGATTCCTGGGACCGGGACAACCAGCGGGACCCCCTGCGCGTGCACATAGTCGCGCATGGCCAGGGCCGCGCCCGCGTGCACGGGTCCGAGCAGCACGTCCACCCGGTCGCGCTCCACGAGCTTTCGGGTCTTCGTCAGGGCCACATCGGGCTTGCCCTCCCCGTCCTCCTTCAAGAGCTGGAGCTCGCGTCCGCCGGCCCGCGCCCCGATCTTCGCCAAGTAGAGCTCGATCCCCTTCGTCACGTCCTGGCCCACCACGGCGAATCCGCCGGTGTAGGGCAAGATCACCCCGATCTTGACAGGCAACGGGGGAGCCTGAGCGGCCGCCGAGAGCGGGAACGAGAGCACGGCAAAGAACGCCAACGCGAGACGCAGGGTCATCCACATCTCAGTCTCCTTTTCGCTCCTCCATCCGATCCAGTCGCTTCTGGTAGTTCCAGAAATGGTCGAACAGGAGAGGCGTGAACGTGATCCGCAAAAGGCGGTCCATCTCGTCGGCCCGCAACTGTTGGGGCGTGCCCATGACCGAGGCGAGGAACAGTTTGTGCGCGTTGTCCTCGATGCCGAAACTGTTCGCCAGCGCCTCGCGGACGGACTCGCCGATGACCACGATGCCGTGGCCGCGGAGCCGCAGGCCTTTCGCCTGCCCCCCGAGCGCCCGGGCCATCTCCTGGCCTTGCTCCTCCGTGGTGATCATGCTGGCGTCGTCGTCGACTGGCAGGCCGTCGCCGCAGATCGCGCCGTGCATGGAGACCGGCACGAGCCGCTGCCCGCCGATGGCCACGGCCGTCGCCATCAGCGCGTGGGAGTGGACCACCACCTCCGCGTCCGGCCTCACGCGGTGCACCCACGTGTGCATGGAAGTGTCTTCGCATGCCATTGCACAAGATCGTGTAGCCGGTATCACTTTT
>CAYIMK010000005.1:0-13229 GCA_964364595.1 Microcaldota archaeon
ACGCCAACAGCTGCTATGCGCACTATGATGCGCTCAAGGTCGGCTGTCTTCCAATGACCGGCGC
This sequence comes from Microcaldota archaeon, assembly GCA_964364595.1. Taxonomy (GTDB): domain Archaea; phylum Micrarchaeota; class Micrarchaeia; order Anstonellales; family Anstonellaceae; genus CAIXYX01. The sequence goes on from CAYIMK010000005.1 coordinate 65, forward strand.
CGCGCAAGGCCAGACCGACCCTGCCAATGCGCCAATCGGAGCAAATGACAACTGCCAGAACCTGCCCTTCTTCTGCCGCGTGCAGGATGGGATCACCATCGGCGCATGCCAAACCGACCCCTGGACCGCCGGCGGCTCGGAGCCGAATTACGGCAGCGGAGGCCGCCAGTGCGACCTGGCCCCCACCAAATGCGGGGTTGCCGCAACCGCCTTCAACATAGGCAACGGCTGCCAGCAGCCAACGCCCGGCTCCGGCGTCGGCTGCCCGGCGCGCTGCCACCTTGACATCCCCAACCTGCCCATGCCCTACGGCTGCGATTCGACCGCCACCGGCAACGACATTGCAAGCGCCTGCCTGCAGCTCAACCCTGCCTGCCGCTCGGGCCAGCCGCCCTCCAATCCATGCGCCCTGTGCGGAGAATGCATGGAGGACAGGCGCAACACGCCCATGATGCGCTCGCACTGCGAAGACCTCTGCTCCTCGGACCAGCTTGGGCAGGGGGCGCCCCAGACCGGCCCCAAGGACCTGCTGATGAACTGGCAGGGCGCGGCCGGAAACAAGGACTGGCGCTCTTTGGGCAGTCTGGGCATCGCGGCCTTTTTGCTGCCCATCTTCTGCATCATCCTCACCCTCGCATTCATCCGCTCGCTCTCGCCCGTGCTGGGCGGCGACATCGAAATACCCGGGCTGCTCAAACTGATATAAACAAAGAGGAAAGAGAAAAATGGAAAAAAATAAAATAAAAACAAAAACAGCTGCCGAACACGCGGGCATCACCAGTTTCCAGCCCCGGGGGTTTGTTTTATCCTCATTTCTACTTTTGCTCGTTCTCCTGCCGTCAATCCATGCGGCCGGCGACTGGCGCCCGGCAGTCTTCGGAGCATTCATCGTTTCATTCTCGGTCGTGCTGCTGGCCTATATGGTCGTGACAGTGCTGCACTGGGAGCAGTTCAAGGGCATACTGCATGACGAGGCCGGACAGGCCGTGCTCACCTTCGTGCTGGTGCTGGTGCTCATCGGGGGCATGCCGGACCTCGAGCGCGCGGCGACCGGCATGATCTGCGGGTTCGCCGGCAACAACAACTGCGCCCAAACCCTCGCGGCCCCCAAGCCGCTCAACACCTGGGCAGTGAGCGTCAACACCGTGCAGACCGTATCGCTTGAGAAAACCATGGAAGATGCGCTTGATTTCAACATGAAACTGGGATATGTCAGCTCCACCACCGGCTTCTGCTCGCACCTCGGCGTGGGTTTCGGCGTGGCGGGCTGTGCCACCTACGGGGTGCTGCGCGGGCCGGTTGGGCAGCTCATGAATGCCGCAGGCACCGGCCTGATGGATTTGCAGGCGGAAAACATTTTGCTGCAATTAAACATGACCGAAATGACGCTGGGGCTTTTGCTGCCGTTGGGCGTGCTCCTGCGCTCGCTTCATTGGACGCGCAAAGCCGGCGGCACAATCATCGCGCTGGCACTGTCGCTCTACCTTGTCTTCCCGTCCGCGCTTCTGGTCGGCAGGGCAATGACCGACAGTTTTGTCACTGCATCGGTTCTGCAGTCTGACCCTGCTTCGGGCTATTCGGGGCAGGCTGCATTTCCAACAATGCCTGCCAAATACGACCCCCTCTCCTCCAGCTCGATTGAGTGCGACCCGTTCTATCCAGATGCAGACAAGATGGTGGACAAGATGCACGAGCTCATGCAGCGTCCGGTCGGCCACGAGAGCGACGTGTTTCACTATCCGTCTCCAGTGGAAAAACTGATTTTCGCCGTGCTTGTGAAGAACCTCATCATCACGGTTGGCGCGCTCACCGCCACCATGGTTGCCGTGCGCTCCCTGGGCCACGCGCTCGGGGCAGAAGTCGACGTGTGGGCGATTGCGAGGTTGAGCTAAGATGGACAAAAAAAACGAACCTGTCCTCCCGCCGCCGGAAAAATGCGGCAAGCCCGCCGCCCAAAGCAGCCCGCTCCTTCACCAGCCGCCTGAAATGCGCGACCCGCTTCTCGTCCCGCTTCTCCTGCTCCTGCTTCTCGCCTCTTCATCCTGGGCAGACATGACAGTCATATTAATGCCGAACCAGATTCCGCCCAACCCCGTGCCAAAGACCACTTACGTAAGTTTGCAAGCCATTGTCAACTGCCCCGACCCCATCTGCCTCAATCCCCCGCCCGGCTCGCGCTTCCACCTTTTCGCCTCAACCGGCGTTGACGGCGGGACCGAAGTCGACGGCTTTGCCCTCAACACTCCGGTGAACATCCGCTATATCTGCAATTCATTCGCCTCCTGCCGCGTGGACAATCAGCCGCTCGTGCTGCAAGCCAAGCTCCTGGACCCAGGCAACAACAACGTACTCATCGAATCAGCATCCGTGCCCACCGACACCGTCTTCACAAACGCCCCCAACACTCCGCCCGCCGCCGCATGGCATCCTTCCAACCCGTCTGTTTCGGGCAATAAGGTCACGCTCCAGACCAGGTACAACGACATCGACGACCTGCCCCTCCTTCTTGACAATGTGCCTGGGGTGGTCAGCGCGGCCGAGAACGGCCAGCCGTCCAGCGCCTATGCCTCCTCCGACCCGCAATGGACGCGCTCATCAAGCGCGAGCGGAAACAGCTTGTATCAAACCTTCACCTACACCTGCCAGGACAACCCCTGCATTTTTCCAATCAAGCTCAACGCGCAGGGCCGCGACCCTTCCGGCGCTCCAAGCATTATCCTGGATTTCACTCTCAACGCGGGCGGCCTGGCTCCGCCGCCGCCGGCACTCTCCATCACCCGGCCGGCCGGGCCAATCTGCCCCAATTCAGTCATCCGCGCACAGGCAACCTCGATCGGCGCAATCAAAAGCCATGAATACAACTGGTTTGTCAACACGGCGCAAAAGCAGCTGTCGGGAGTGCCGGACGGCTCGCGCGGCGACCCGGTTGACGGCATCACATGGAGCGATTTCGATTGCATCAGCTCCGGCTGCCGGCCCGGCGACAGCTTGGGCGTGGAAGCGGTTGCCATAAATTCCGGCGGCCAGCGCTCCGTTCCCTCTTCGCGTGTCATCAAACCATTGTCAACGGACCCGATGCTGTGCGCCCCGCCGCTTCCACCTGACGTTACCTATGCCGTCAACCTGCCCGGCCCGGTCATAACCGCAAAGGCGGACCAGACAATGCCGCCCAACGTCGCCCGCCACATCTACAAATGGAAGCTGGTCGGCAAAGACATCGATGACGAGGTCCCCCTGCCGTCCGGCTCCACCTTCACCCGGGCCCTGGCGCCATGCACTGCCGGCCTCTGTCCGGCCGGCCGCAACATCCAGCTCACTGTGTGCGCAGTCACCGCCGCCGAAGTGACTGTCTGCGCCCCCCCGCAATCCATTCTCGTCCCGGCCGGCTCCGGCTCCAACCCCCCAATCCTCACCACAGACCCCGGCGTGCCCGAAGACACGCAAACATTTGTCATCAAGGCCCGTTCCACCGACGAGGTGAGCGAGCATCAGTACAACATCACAATCCTGACGCCGCCTCCAGCCAACGTCTTCGTCTCGCAAGTTCTTGACCGGCGCTGGAATGCTGCCGATTTGCACAACAGTCAAATCTCCTTCTCATGCACTGCCGCCGTGTGCAGGGGAAACATAGTTTACATCAACGCCTCGGGCCGCGGCTCAAGCGGCTGGTCTGCTGTGGCGCAAATCGCTTTCGCGCCCAAAATGCCCGTCATCGCCGCGCCGGAAGTCAAGTCAATCACTCCGGATGACGGCACGCGCCTGCGCGACATCCAGCGCGGAGTGTCGGCCCTCATCAAGAACACTGAAACATACATCGTCGCCATGGGGCCCCCGTCCGGCCAGCCCCGAAATCTCTATGACTCATACAAGGCCGACCTGCTCATCAACGGCCGTTCCGTTGCGGCGTCAATCACCAAGGCGGGCAACAATGCCGTCATCACCCTTTCCTGCACCCCAACCCTCTGTCCGGGCGGTTCAGTCATCCGCTATCAGGTCATCGGGATTTCGGGCGGCGCGCCCAGCCGGCCGGCCGGCTTCGCGCTCGTGGTGCCCTCGCCTTCAGGCATACCCTCGCAGCTGCCGGTCCTCTGCGACCAGGGCGAAATCTACAAATGGCTGCAAATCATGGCCATCGGCATGGGGCTGATGATTGCCCTCATCGCGGTGGTGTACATGATTGGCAACGCCCTTCATCATCCCCAGATGCTGGACTGGTCCAAGAGCGAGTCGGCCAACCTCTTGGTCACGCTCCTCTTCTTTCTTGTCATCGCATGGCTGGTGTCCATGCAGTGCAGCCTGCAAATCGGCGAGCTTTTGCGCTGGACCGGCTTTGCCACCTATTCGGGCAACACCTGGGCGTCCACCCATCCTCTCTACGCCGACGGCACGCTGACTCTTTCGCAGGCGTCCCTCAAGGAGCTGGAATGGGCGATCAGGGAAACCTATCTGGCCACCTCGGCAATCCGCTTTGAGATGGGCGCGGGCAACATGCGGGCCACCTACTCGTCCTACAGCACGCAGCTTCAGGGCATGGGCGGCAACGGCTTCAGCTTCACGCCCATGGCGGGCGATTACACGCTGCTCGGCTCGCTGGGCATGCTGCTCAACCTCAATTCCACCTTCGTCATAGCGCTGCTCTTGCAGCTCTTCTCGGTCTTCTTCTTCTCGGCCTCGGCAGGCCTCTTCGCCTTCCTCGTGCCGGTGGGCCTGCTGCTGCGCTCGGTGCCGTTCATGCGGGGCTTTGGCGGCAGCATGGTGGCCATCGGCGTCGGCTTCTATCTGTTCTATCCGGCGATGCTGGCCCTGACAGGATACGTGCTCGCTCCGCTCTACAAGGGCCATGACGCAAGCGACAAACTGGGAATCAGTTCCGTGGCCCAGCTCAACGAGGACGCCCTCGCGCCCATCGGCATCGAGGGCGCATCCATCGCATCCTACACCCCGTTCAAGCCCTACCCCGGATTTTTCAAGAGCGCGTGCGTCGGCTCTTACACCGGCACCGAATGTCCGGTGGACATCGTCCTGTATTTCAACCTTACGGCCCTCAATTTCCTGCGCGCCATCCTCGTGCCGTCGGCAGGCATCATCGTTGCGGTGGCGTTCGTGCGCGACCTCTCCGTCCTCTTCGGCGAGGAAGTGGACGCGTCAAAACTGATAGCAATGATTTGAGAATCCCATGACACAAGAACGCGCAATCCGCGGAAAAATGTGCAATCCATGACAAACGAAAAATCAATCCCCGGCGCGGCAAAAGAAGGCCGCAATGCACGTGTTGGACGGCACGAACTTTCCTCCAGTTCAAGCACGGCCGGCTTTTCCCCCGCGCCTGCGCGAGGCGGCCACGCGGGCCAAAGCCCGCGCAGATCGTTTATCTTCTTTTTCTCACTGCTCTTTCTCTCCACAATCATGCCGCTTTTGTGGGCCGCCGATTTCTCGTGGAGCGACACGACCGCCCTCACCGCGCGCTCGGCCAAATATTTCACCCCAAAAACCGGCGACTGGACGAGGATGGCCGCACTGGCCCTCGCCATCTGCTTCTTCGCCAACACGCTGGTGTATGTGTATGCCAAGGTGTTCCACTCGCCCGGCGCCGAGCGGTTCGCCAAGTCGGAATTCTACCAGGTGACGGCCTCGGCGCTTCTCATCTTCCTTCTGGTCGGCGGCGGCATGATGGTGATGGGCTTTGATTTCCTTGACAAGAGCGGCATCCTTCCGCAGGGCACCCTCACCAAGTGCGGCACCGAAGCCAAGGACGTCTGGAAGGAGGGCCCGCCGGCCGTCATACGCTGCCAATTGCAGGAAAAAATCACCTATGTCGAGGCGCTCTACCAGCAGGCGTGGGACCTCAACGCCCAGACTGAGCCGCTCACCACCTATTGCATGTACCTCTTCAACATCCCAATCTACTGCTGGGACTGGGACGTTGATCTGCATTCTCAGATGGAGAAGGCGCACTACATCGCCCACAAGCTCATGCCCATCGGCGTCAGCCTGCACGCACAGTATATGTTCGTCGAATACCTTGCCAACAACATGCTCAACGTCTTCCTCCCCCTGGGCCTCATCTTGCGCATCTTCCCCGTGCTGCGGGGGCTTGGCTCGCTCATGGTGGCGATGGCGATCGCGTTCTTCTTCGTTTTCCCCATCGCCTACATCCTGCTCGACCCAACCACCGTGCGGCCGCCTCCAAAACAGCTCATCCCCGGCAGCGGCACGGCGGAGAAGGCATGCTATGTGTCATTCAGCGGCATGGTGAACACCTACACGCAGGTGATTCCAAAGGCCGCCGCCTCGGCGCAGAACACCAAACTCGACATAAACTCAGTTGGATCAGAGGTGGCGAAACTGCAGATAGAGGCATTCTTCTATCCACTGGCCGCGCTGGCAACCGCGCTGATGTTCATCGGAATCATCACCCCCATCCTGGGCGGCGACAGCGGGGAAATAATGCATTTCCTGACCAAGGTGATATGAGATGAGACGCAGTTCAGTTTTCAGTCCAGTCGTTCTCATCTCCTTAATCCTATTCTTCGTGCTGCTCCCCGGCTGCGTTTCCGAGCCCAACGCCAACCTCTCCTATGGCGACTGCTGCGCCCAGCAGGCCGCCCCCTACAGCTGCCATGTCAAGTTCAAGCCGGGCACGCAAACTCCGGAGCTGGATTCAAACGGCAGGGCGGTGCTCGAAGGATGCCTGGGCGGCTGCGCCGCCCTGGCCAAGGACGGCAAGGTGTTTGACTCTTCAGGCAACGAAGTGCCCACGCCGGCAATTACCTGCGGCAGCTGCAATTTCAAGCGGGCAGACTGCTCCAACACCGTCGACCCCGCAACCGGGCTGCCGCCCAACGCATGCTATTTCATCGACGACAAATTGGCGGCCACCACTGACGTGGTTGGGCCGGTCTGCGCGCCAAAGGCGGACGCCTGCACGCAGAACAGCTGCAAGGCCATGATATACGGCAAGTCGGCCATGTCGCTCAAGCACGGCATCAACGCCAAATCGATAACCTCAGCCAAAACTGTCGGGACGACCGCCGGTGGCACCAGCGCGCTGCGCACTCAGGCCGCCAACAAGGATTCCGGCCTTCTCTCCCGCGCCATGATATTTGCGCAAATGAACCTCAAACTCTCCAACAAGCTCAAGACGCCCGACTGGACGGTCAACACCCTGCGCCTCGGCATAGGCGGCACCTTCTCGGACTACGACCGCGCCCGTTTCTACATGCCCAGCACCGACTTCTTCTGCCCTGCGGGCAATCCCCTCGCCATGGTGGACCGCTTCACCTCATATCTCAAGGTCAGCTCCGCGGGCATCTCTCCGCTGGACGAGTTCACCTCGTCCTACACCACTACAAATTACATCACACGATGCGGTACGGGCCGGCAGAAACCCAGGAACATCGGCTGGCATTCACTGTGCAGTTGCACACCATCCACCACACTATCTCCGTGCGGCATCGATTTCTACGGCGATGCGGCTTCGGATGCAGAAGAAAACTGCGCCATTTCATGCACAGACTTCAGCAACACGCTCTCCAGCGGCAACAATAACTTCAAGGCGCCCCTCTCGCTGTGCAAGCTGAGCTTCAAGAAAGACCCGATTACCGGCGTGCTGCTGCCCGACACTTACACCTGCGACAGCGACCCTGCGCTGGCATTCCCCATCCCGACTCCGGCCGACCAGCCCAAGGCGCAGCTCTCGTGCATGAAAGCATGCAATTACAACGCGCTGAAATCCTGCGACAGGAACCAGGAGTTGCTCACCTCCTACTGGTGGATGAACCCCGCAAACTCCCAATACAACATCCCCCCGGACCCGGCCCTGCTGCTCGTCGCTCCCTTCGTGGACGCGGCCGCATACGGTGGGGCATTGGATGCGAACTACCCAGGCAACCCCAACGCCCCCTGCCCTGCTCTTGATCCAAACAATCCTCTCATCAAGAGCGATGCGGCCAATTACTACAAATGCCTGCTTCCCCCGCCCGACACACTTGAGGCGTCAGGCCTGCGGGCCAAGTACGGCCTTTCAGACACGGAATACTCCGACACCTACGCGACCGAGAGCACCAAGGCCGGCCCGGCCGGCGGCAAGGTGTTCGAATGCATTGATGACGGCGACTGCCTCTCATCCTCGTGCGACAAGAGCGCCTACTCGCGCTCCTCCTGCGTGCTCGACACCGGCGCGCAGGTCCCATGCGGCTGCCGCTTCATCCGCAGCTGCGACATGGAGTTCCGCTGCGCCGAATATGACGGCGACAGTCTCGCCGCCTTTGTGTGCGAGGCGAACAAGAAATACTGCGACAACACGCAGGGCGGCGACACCTCGACGCCGGTGCTCATCTGCGACTACAACAGCGGGAACAACGACGATAAAATCATCGCGTGGGCCGACAACCGCTACCTGCTCGAGTCCGGGTCCAGTTCGACCGCAGCTTGGAACAGATTGACCACGGATTTGCAGCAATTCGACAAATTCATCGGCGAGAAGAACAGCGACGGGACATGGAAATATCCAAAAGAGATGGAAAGCATCGATTACGCCCATCCCGAGCTGGCGACCATTCAGCGGATGGGCATGAAGGAGGTCTGCGACCCAGCCAAGGGATATCCTGCCAACCCGAGGTGGACCTGCGCCCCGGCCGGGGCCTACCGCGCCGTGCAGCCGGAAGCTTCACAGAACGGCTGCAATGAGCGGGTGAACAGTCCCTCCACAGTCTTCCTCGAATGGGAGCCGCGGGGCTCTGACTGGTCGGGCAGCGATGTCGTCCACCCGTATTATCTGGACAACAAGCAGCGGAAATACGCCTGTCCACCAGCCGACCGTATCAACCTCACCACCTGGAAGGACGACATGACCTCGTTCGCCACCACCATGCGCTGGACTCTTTCCGACAAAAAATTCGCGCGCACCTTCTCTGTAGTGCCAAACAGGCAGTCGGTCGCCAGCGCGGTTTCAGGCGCCGGCAACCCGGCCCTCATAGTCACCGGCAAGACAATCACCTGGACATCCAACGACTGCAGCCGCTCGCTCTCCGGCCGCAAACCCGACGGTTCCGACTGCCCGGCCGGCGAAATCCGCTTCCCGCTGGCCTTCTACTGCAAAATGACGACCGATGCCGACAGCATCCGGGACGACGTGTTTCAGGACGGCTATCCTGTCGACCCTTCGCTGACGTCCTCCACGCCGGACATCACGCTGGTGGACGAAACAAAGGACAGCGGCCTCAATCTGTTGGGCGGAAACACCTACTTCACCGACGAAGAAGGCCCATACCGCATCGACAAGACGTGGAAGATCAACAGCTTCGGCAAATGCCAGGCACCGGGCAACGTGCTGAAAACCGTGAGCTACGGCATGTGCAAATCGTGCGGCAGCATGCTGTCCATGGCGTACCAGCCGGTCTATGACTATTATTCCGGTGACCTCACAAAGGACTACTGTCCATCCGGATGCAGTCCCTTAGTCAGAAAACAGAAGAGTCCTATTCACATCTTCTCGTGGTCCGACCCCAACTTCTGTGAATGCCCCGCCGACTACCCATACCAAGTCTTCAACCTGCGCCGGCCAGACTCACCGCAGATGTATCCTAATTTCGGATTTCTTGCATCCAAAATCGACGAATACCAGGGGGCCGGCGTGCTGCCGGTGCTGGACATCATCAAATACGACAAGCTGAGCATATCTGGCGGCAACAACATCATTAAGGTGAACTACAAGGAGGATTGCGGGCGCCTCGGCGGCAAACTGCTGGGCGCGTCGAGCGGGGGCAGCGGTGTAGTCAATTTCGGCTCCGTGTGGGACTGCTCCGTTCCCAGCATGAATGACTGGCTGCTGTCCTATCTCAACAAGAGTCACGCAGCCGCCATCATCATCACAGACGACCTGCCCTCCCCGCCCATCAAGTCCTCCCGGTCCCACCAGCCCCCCCAGCTCTCCTCGCGCACCGAGGCCGATTTCATGGCCCGCCTCAACACCGTGGCCACAATTTGCCCCGACTGCCTCCAAGCGCTGCATTATCCTTCCGGCAACGCCCTGCTCTCAATGAGCGACGTGCGGGCCGCCAAGTACAATTATCCGGCCGACCTCAACTACCAGATAAAATCATTCACTGGACTTGCCGCCACATTCCCCGGTCAGCCGCCTTCTGCCAAGGAAATCGAATTTGACATCAACCGCACCACCATGCCTGATGACTGGCTGTTCACGTTCTATGGCAAGGTGCCCCGACCGGTGTCGGACATCCGGATTCTGGTAATCGACATCGACCTCTCGTCGGTCGACATGACCAGCATCGAGACCATCGATTCCGACATCAGCGGCCTCATCAACATGTCGAGGCGCGTGCTGCAGCACGTGGGCTGGCCGACTTTGTGGAAACTGGACTTCCCGCCCGGCGCCCCCGGCGCCTACAACCAAGACCTGCTCTACAAGCGGCTCTACCTCCGCCAGCGGGACATGACTCTCGCCGGCGTGACGGGAATCCTCGTCCCGCCATTGGATTACGGCCAGCAGGGCGCGCAGAACCCCACGTTCCCCAAGCTCTCCATCCCGGGCAAAGGAACCCTGCTGGCCAGCGGCCAGACTGTGAGCAGCCTCGGCACCGCCTTCTGCGCCGCGCAGAAAGGTTCCAACACCTTCCTGCACCCCAAAATCACGGCAGGCATCACGAAGGTCATCCCCAAGTCGTCCTGCGCCTGCACCCCGTGCACTGACATGGAAATCGCGCTTGGCCGCTGCCCCGGTCAGGCCTGCGAGGACGGCAGCGTCTGCACGCCAAAGACCGGTCAGGCCCCCGGTCAGGTCAAGTGCGAGCCGTACTGCGTTGTGCGGGACTGCGAGCTTTGCAGCGGCACGCTGATGGGCGCCAAGAAGATAACCTGCAACGCCCTGCGCTCGGACAACGAGCCGCCGCGCCTATGCGGGCCGCCGGGCAGCCCATGGCAGAACTTCCCGGACTGCGAGCTTCTGGTTGACGTGCAACTCAAGGACGTAGCGGCCAACATCGATGTCTCACCCGAGCTCTACGCGCCCCTCATCGCCGGCCTGCCGGCCGGCCATCGCTGCTGCCTGCAGAAGGTTCCGGGCGATGTTGACACGACCTACACCTACCGCTCTGCCGCCTCGGTCACGACTTCGGCCGAGCCGGTCATCTTCCCCGCCTACGGGGCCAACACAACCGACTGCGGCCGCATGCCCGACCCGACCGACGTGGCGGCCGCCGCGAGCTGCAACGCGCCCCCGCCCCCGCTCAACAATATGATTTGGACGTGCACCGCGCCGGCGCCATGAGCCGAACGGGGGCAGGGTAGAGGATTTATATTGTTGCCCCGCCCAAGATAATCTGACGTGGCCAAGCGCCAGGCGCTTGGTCACTAGACGAGGAGGGCCAAGCCCGACTCGGCGTATGGCCACCGTGGTGTAGCCTGGTAGCACGGGAGACTGTGGAGGCTTTTCTTTTCTCCTGCGGGAGAAAAGAAAACCCTGGAAAAGAAAAGAGACGCATCTCTGACGATTCCAAAAAGGTTCAAAAGTTTTCTTTCTTTTGAACCCGGGGGCCTTTTCTTTCTTCGGAAGAAAGAAAAGGGGCCCGCAGACATCTCTTAGCCCGGGTTCAAATCCCGGCCTTGGCCCAGAGAGCTTTTTTCTTTCTTTTCGAAAAGAAAGAAAAAACCTCGGAAAACTAATTATCGTCGGAACGCTCAACGGCCCTCAGGCCGTTGGCGCGGCCAAGAGGCCGCGGCCTCTTGGCGCACCGAAACGCCGTGGCGTTTCGATTGCACCATCGGCCCCCAAGGCCGATGATTGTTCCCGAACCGCACTCATGTCTCTAAAAAAAAAGACTGCCGTGGTTCCGGCCCGCCCAATTCATCTATTCCCTGCGCCTGTCCTTCACGGGTTCCTCTTTCTCGTCCTTCTCAAGCCGCAGCAAAAATGTCGAGCGCAGAAGCGGCTTGCCGTTCTTCTCGCCAACAAGCTTTTCAGTGCGCACAAATTTGTAGCCTTCAAGCCGCAAAATATTTTCAACTTCCCGCTTCTCGCCCACCTGAATGTCCATGCCGCCGTGCATGGGCGCCACATCCTGGAGGAAAGTCTTGCGCTCAAGGCGGCGCACCAGCCTTTTTCGCGCGCTCTCAACGCGCACCGGGTCCCCGCGAATCTGGATGATTGCCTCATGATAGCTGCTTCCGATGCGGCCGCAGTTGGGGCACATGTGCTCGGTGTAGTTGATATGGAAGGGGTGCGAATAGGCGATTTTGGCCCCCTCCTCGTTGAAAATGCCCTCCCACTGTTCAGCCCCTATGTTGTAATGGCCCGCAAGCCCCCTTTTCTCGAACTGGTGGGACACCAAATCTGAAACCAGCTGCGCGTCCGGATACTTCCACATCCTGTCCCGATACACGCGCTTGCACGTCGGGCACTGCTTGAGCTCAAGCTCGCCCGGCCAGTTTTTGCGGGTGCGGGCGAGGGTGCACTCCACGCACATCTCGCCCACGAACGGCCGCTCGTCTGATGACTTCCCGCAAGACGGGCATATGCGTTCCATGTTGTATTCTGGCCGGCCGGAGGTTATAATATCTATATATACTTTCACCTCTCCACCCATCCTCTATGGAAGAGGAACGGGCCAACGCTAATTCCGAATTGCGCTACATCGCGCTCGAGCTGACCAAACTTGCCGAGAAGCGCAGGAAGCCGTTCAAGATTCTGGCTGCAGAATACATGCTCAACGTCTTCGAACTGGAGGGCATGCTGCGCACCGCCCCGCCGGTTCCGAGGACCAGCCGCAAGGCGCGCCATTCGGTCGGCGAGCGGGAGGAATAAAAAATAAAATTAACAAAAAGAAAACACTAGCCAGAGCCAGCGCTCGCTTTTGCGGGCCTCGAGGCCCGCACATTTTTCGAGTTCTTGTTTTACTCTCTTTTTTGCCGTCTTTCCTTCTTTCCGCCACAATCCCTCATCTTTTTAGCCCCTTGTGTTGTTCCTCCCCTATGGAATCAGCCAAGACGGCACTGGGCCTAACCCGCTATTTCGTGGCCCTGCCGCCCGCCAAGCATCTGCTCGCCCTGCTCATCCTCTCTACGCTAGTGGGCGGCGCCCTGCTTGACTGGGCGCGCTCGGGCCGGCTCGAGCCGCTCTCGCTCATGAGCGGCGCGGGCAGCGCGCTCC
>CAYIMK010000006.1:0-11669 GCA_964364595.1 Microcaldota archaeon
CCTGCATCTCCTTCATCGAGCGGCCATGTGTCCAGCCTCCATCCTCCCCAAGTGTTCTGGACATGGGGCGAGCACCATGAATCGCATGTGGAAGAAAGCCATCCGTCCGGCCCGCCATGCGACGGCGTGATAACCACCACCCTCAACAGCTCGACTGACCTCATCCTGACCGGCGTCATGACTTGGAGTGCGGGGAACCAGAGCGCATCTGCTCCGCACTCGGCCGATTCAGCCAATCCGGCCACAAGCCCGCTGCCGCCAGCCGCATGGCTGGACGGGAATCTGCCGACTGGGGAAGGGACCAACCTAACGCCCATCCTACCTCTTCTCAACGTGTCGTTTGATGGCTATGTAGCAGTCAATTATACCAAATCCCAGTATTACCCTGTCGTCGACCGTGATGCCAATGGCAATTTCATCGGATGCCACTCTGGGTCTTTGAGCGAACCGGTCTCTTTGCACCGCCCCGTTCATGCGTGGCGGGTCTTCTCTATAGAGCACGGCGAGCCGCTCTTCATGCGACTGGAGCCGGCGGACGGCGAGCAGCTCTCGCTGCATCCGAACGCGCGCCTGCTCACCCTCACCAACCGAAATCCGAAGCATCTATCCATCTTCCTCAACAACACTCTTCTCACAACCAGCCGCTTCTCGCGCTATGATATTGTTTCAGAGGAATTCGGGTTTGAATCAGTTCGGCGCGTTGACATAGAACCTCAGACCGAGTGGGCCGTGCCGTTGCCACCAGACGCAGACTCCTCTTCCTATCTTCTAGATGCAAACTCCACTCATCTCTACCTCCTGCCCACCTCTCTGGACGAGCAGAACCGCTCCTTTGCGTGGCAGTTCAGCCAGTTCCTGCGCTATCCTCTGCCGCTTGGTGTGTCAGAGCTGGCGTTGCGGCTGGAAGATGATTTCGGCGACAAATGGAACACCACATGGCAGATGCGCACGCGCTCAGGCACGGGAATAGGCGGGCTCAATCAACAAAGCGCCTCTCTCCACTTGCTGGACGGGCGCGTCAGCGCATCCCTGCCGCCCGCAGACGATTTGGGCGGAGGCGTGTCCCGTTCCCGCCTGCCGTCATCAGACAAATGGCGTGAAGCGCAGGCAATCTTCTTCACGCCCTCGCGCCTGCCGGTCCTCTTGGGCGGCATACTGGGCATCATCATATGCGCCTACTTGTTTGTGAAAGTCGGGCCAAATCTGCACGAGAGCCAGCCGCACGAAAAAACAAGAAAAGAAAATGAGAAATAACCACTATTTCTTTATCTGCCCTTCAATGGCCCGCGAGAAGAGGGCGAGGAATTCATCCAATTTATCCGCCGGCACCGATGCGCCGGCCGCTATGGCATGCCCTCCGCCCGCCCCGCCAAGAGGCGCGCAAGATTCGCGCAAAGCCAGGCCCAAATTGAGCCCCTGTGCGATGAGTTTTTTGGTGCCGCGAGTGGAAATCTTGATTTGCCCGCTCTTGTCCAGCGCAACGGCCAGAATCGGCTTGGTCCGCCCGCCCGGATACACCATGCCGGCAACCACGCCGATGAGCCCGTCGTCAATAACGCCGCGCCCGTCCAGAAAAAGGAACGGCCCCCAGTCGCGCACCACGCGATATGCATACTCAACGCCGTCGCGCAGGAGCCGGCGGTGCAGGGCCAGCAGCGTGCGGCCCTTCTCCAGCGCCCCTGCTCTTCCCAGGCAAATGTCAATCCCCAACTGCGGCTCGTCGTGCCTTCCGCAGGCGTTCATCAAAGTGGAAAACTCGCCAGCCTCGTATAATTCGGGCGTGGAAACAAGCCGCGGGAAAAGATAAGTCTCGCCCACCAGCTTCTCGCCGGGAAACTTGCCGCCCGACGCCTCGGCCATGTGCGCCGCCAGCGCGCCGATGAGGCGCTTTTTCTCGTCCCCGTCCAGCTGGTTGTAGGTTTTCCATCCGCTCTTGCTCTCTTTGTCAGAGGATTTGCCGAAGTCCGGCCCGATTCCCTGCAAGAACTGCACGCACCTCTCTTCATGCCCGCCCAATCCCGGCAGGTAGGGCTCGTCAGCATAAGCCAGAAGCTGCGGCAGAGGCCGGCTCATGCGCCCGTAGAGGCGCAAATCGATTGGGGCTTGGACAATGCCCTTACCAACCAAATCCAGCAATAACATCCTGTTCGGGCCCTGCAAAGGGGATTGGATGTCGCCCACCGCGCCGACGATGGCGGCCTCGGGCAGCATGCGCAGGCCCCAGTAGGCGGTGGTGGCGCCGCACAGCTGCGTGCCGCCGTCTATTCCGAACAGATGCGGATTGAGCTGCAGCCGTGCATTCTTCGGCGCAACTTGGTGGTGGTCGAAGATGACCACCTCGCCCGTCAATTCCTGCACTCCGTCATGCCCGCCGCCCAAATCCGTGAAAATGAGCTCTTTTTCGTTTCTAATTTCGTCCAACACGCCCAGATCGAGTTTGCGAATCGTCTTGATGTTGTAAGGTGTTTTTCTTTCCTCCAAAAAGGCGCACACTATGGAGCCGGACGTGAGCCCGTCGCAGTCGTAATGGTTGACCACAAGCGGGGCTTTCATGCGCTCGACGGCCCCGCGGCATTCGGCCGCGCGGGCGAGGAAGTCGTCCCATCGGGCGGGCGGTTCGGCAGCCGCAGGCGCATCGGCGTTCTCTTTACCCATAAAACGAGTTAGGCAGGCGTTGTTTTTATGGACGCGCCAAGGGATTTTCCAATGGGCTCGGAGGGATTTGAACCCTCGACCTTTCCGTTGCAAACGGAACGCGCTACCGCTGCGCCACGAGCCCGGCAGAAAAATAAGGAAATGAGACCTAATAAAAGAAGGGGATGGAAAGAAGAAGGATGGGCGCCCGGCAAACGGCCTTCAGCAATAATTCCCTGGCGTTATGCTGCGCAGTATCCCTTTTATGTAGTCGTCATTGGCTTTGTCTTTGCGGCTAAGCTCCTTATTTTCGGTGCCGCCATGCTTCACCTGTTCTTTGGGATGCCGGTCCTGTGTCGTGTCCTTGGGGGTTTCATTCTGCTCCCCTGTTTTTGCCTCCTCAATCCGCATGACAAGCTTCGTGCCGCGCGCATCGCCCACTCGGAATCCTCCGGGCTGCACGTCGGGGCCGTATTTGTCCTCATGGCCGCGCCGTTCGTTCCCGGTTTCTTTTTGACTCTCTTTCTGCTCTTTGGATGGCGTGTCCTTTGGGGCATCCTTCTTCTCGTCGGTTTCAATCCGCATGGCTGGCTTGCGCCCCATCAAATCATTGCCGAACACCCGCTCGCCATTCCGTTTTAATTCGAAATGCCTGTAGCCCACGAACGAGGAGACAATTTGAGAGGGTTTCTCGGCTCCCTTCTCCTCGCGTTTTTGTTTTTGGGCATCAAGCACCACAAAAACTACGGGTTTGACGGGCTGCCGGAATGGCTGGATTGTTCCAGACATGAAACTGTTCATCATCATCACCGATTATCCATCGCCCGCTTTCTAAATATAAGCATTATTGAACATAAATATGCATGGTCAGCCCGTAATCCGGGGCGGAACGCCGCACAGGGCCGTCTTTTAAGGTTTCTTGGCCTCCCCACCTTATCGAGAGGGGATTGCATGAGCGAGAGAAAAAGTGCTAAGACATCTGCCGCCAACAACCCCAACCAGGCCCACCTCCCGGCTCCGGCGCCATCGCCGCAGGACGAGAGCGCGCACATCGACAAGCTCTTCTCCCTCACCTATGATTCCAATCCAGACGTGCGCCGCCGCGCCGCGCTCGAGCTCTCCAGAATCGACGACCCGCGCGCCGTGTTCGCGCTTCTCGAGCTGGGGGCCGACAAGGACCCCGAGGTCCAGGAGCTGGCCCGCTCCTCTTTGAACAATTTCAAGGGCGAAGAGAAGGAGACGCTGGTCTCGTTGGAGAAGATTTTCGAGGCGCGCCATGAGGGCCGCCCGCCACCCGGGGACATGGCGGCGGCGAAACAGAAGCTCATGCCCTCGCTCGAGCGCCTTTTCTCCAAAAACAAGGCCGTGCGCGACAGGATGCTGCCTTCCATCGAGAAACTCTTCTCATGGATACCATCCAACTCTCCGGCCATGGCGTCCGCCTCTCCCCTCGTGCAGAATCCTTCTCCATCAGCCGCCTCTCATGCGTCCGAACGGCCTTCCTCCCAATCCGCCCCTCTCCCCTCTTCCCGCTCTTCCACCTCGCGCCAGGGCTTCCAGGACGTGGCCACCGCGCACATAAGCGAAGAGGAGAAAGCGAACGACCGGGCGGCCGAGGCAAGGGAGAATGCGCGCTCGTTCGAGAAGACCACGATTCGCGGCTCCCCTGCCGGCGAGGACGATGACGATTCTTCCGATGCTGTGCCGGCATCGGTGCCCATCGAACACTCCGCCTTGCGCGACCCGCTGGCGGGCCTGGAATCGGTCCGCTTGCACTCCAAGCGCGTGCTTGAGCAGGCCGAGGCGGACGTGGGCGTGCCGGCCCATCTGCGCTCGCCCGACGAATTGCGGCGCATGAGGTCTGCATCAGGCGCGAGCCAGTCAATTTCCCCCTCTTCCCCCTCAATGCAGCAGCGCATGGAGGAAGCCACCAACTTCCCGGTTCCCGAATACCTCCAGCCCAAAGCCCCATCTCCCACTTCAGTCCTGCCGTCCATGATGGATGAGGAAAAGCAGGAGGAATTCCTGCCGGAGGAAGGCGTCAAGATGCCCCGGCACGCGCTCTACTACTACAAGCTGGCCTATGCCATCTCCATGACGCCCGGCATCAAGGCGTCGGAGGTCAAGAAGGAGAAGGAGCGCATCATCAAAGAGTCCAAGCAGGACATCGAGCTGGCCTTCAAGCTGGCGGTGGAGCGCACCACTCAGGAAGGCATCGAGAGCTTGTCTGGGCTCAAGCCAGGCATGAAGAAGCTCGCAACGCTCCCACTCGAGGTGCTGGACAACATGGTGGTGTCGGTGCCGCACGGCAAGAAGATGCTGGCATACAACCGCATTCTCCTCTCGGATGGCAAGCACCAGCTGCCCCTCTACGTGCAGCCGCCGCGCGCCGACGGCATAAAACCGGGCGATTTGCTCTCGCTCCGCGACGCGTTCGTTGATTACTGGGTAAAGCAGAATCCCGCGCCGGGCGGCCAGCCGGGCGAATTGGTTCTCATGCTGGGCAAGAACGGGCAGCTGATTGTGACAAAATAAAAAAGAAAAAACAAAATTCGTTTAATCTTTTTTCTCTTCGGTTTTCTCTTTCTTTACTTCTATTTTCTCTTCTTTTTTCCAGGCTTCCTTTTCCTTTTCCCGTGCATGCGCATTTCGCGCAGCCCGCTTCTTCATCCACTCATCTCGCGTTGTTTCCCGATTCCGAACGGCCGGCCGCTCCACTCTCCTCCAGTTCTTGATGAATTTCAAAAACACGTCGGCCGGGCCTATCCAAAGCCGCCTGTCCGCCTTCATGGTCTTGTAATTCAGCCGCAGCAGCACCATCTCGTCGTTCTTGTCCCATTTCGAAAGATACGCCTTGCCTTCCTCCATTCCTCCATTTCCGTCAAAGAGACCCGCCAGAAATGCGGCAGCATAATCATTGGCGTGCGAAAAGCGCTCCACCTCTTCTTTGAGCACCTCATCAAAGAACGTGCGGTAGGCCGAGTGGAAGAAATAGACCGAGCCCGCCTCCCATTTGACCTTGGACGCGTCCGCCACTCCCAGCGTCATGGCCCGCGAGAGAAAAGTCGTTCTCATGTCCTCGCTGCCAACTATGCCGATGCCCTCGCGCGTGCGGCAGTGCTTCCACAGGCCGATGAGGTATGACACTTCGGGCGTGAGCTTGATTTTCATACAATATTCTTGGATTTCACTTATAAAAAGACGAGAGGTTCAATACCCCATATGGAGCTGGACGAGGAGACGGCCGTACTGGCCTCTGGCACGATGTGGCAGAACATCGGCAGCATCGCGGTCAAGCTGGTCTCATTCATCTACACCATCATCATCGCCCGCCTCATCAGCACTGAAGAGGTCGGCCTCTTCTACTTCGGCCTCGGCCTTGTCGGCCTGGTCGGCATCGTGGCCGACTTCGGCATTTCGCAGACAGTAGTGCGCTACTTGCCGTTTCACTTGGGAAAAAATGACCGTCTTGGCGCGAGCCGCGTTGTATGCCTCAACATAGTTTTGGGCACCGCGCTTCTCGTGGTCGCGGCCATGCTTGCCTTCGTCCTAGCTCCGGCCGCAGGCCAGTTCTTCGGCAATCCCGCGCTAGTTCCAGTTCTCACCCTCTTGGCCGTCTACCTCTGCGTCAACCAGACGTTCGGCATCGCCATGAGCATCCTGGTGGCGCTCAAGAAGATGAAGCAGCGCTCAATCGGCTCCAACCTGCAGAACGTGCTCAAAATCATCCTTACACTTGCCTTCGTCTGGCTGCTGGGCCCCAACGCGCGCGCCCTCACCTTCGCCTTCATCCTCTCCTTCGTCATCGGCACCGCATATCTGCTGACTGTGCTCTACCGCTCGCTCAAGGAGCTGGACCTCCCGCCCCCGTCTGGCACCGGCTGGTACGGGCCGTACCTGCGCGAGATGCTCCCGTTCGGGCTCACCATGGTGAGCATCTCGATGTTCGGCGCGCTCATCACCTACACCGACCGCGTTATGCTCGGCTACCTGCTCAAGGGCGATACATACACCCAAATCGGCATCTACACCTTCGCGACAAGTTTGGCGTCCATGGTGGCTGTCCTCGCCAGCTCCATCACCGTCATCCTGCTGCCCGTGGCCTCCGGCCTTGTGAGCAAAAGCGGCACTGAGCGCATCCACAAGGCCGCTCAGACGTCATTGCGCTGGATTCTCTTCTCCTCAGTTCCATTCGCCGTCTTCTTCGCCGCCTTCGCCGCCCCCTTCCTCCGTGTCCTCTATGGCGCGGAATATGAGCCAGGCGCGCTGTCGCTGGCCTTCTTCTCCATCGGAACGCTCTTCTACCTCCTCGGCTCGGTGCAGAGCATCCTTATCGCCGCCCACCGCCTCGTCAAGCTTGAACTGGTCGCCTTCATCTGCGGCGCGGCCGTGAACGTTATCCTCAACGCCCTGCTCATCCCCCGGTTCGGCATCAACGGCTCCTCCTTCGCCGGCATGGTATCGCTCATTGTGGTGGCCGGCATCCATCACTATTACGCATCCCGCCGCTTCAACTTCTCAATTCCGCTCAGCATATGGAAAAATCTTTTCGCAGGTGCGATTGTTCTGGTTCTGCTAATCGGGCTGGAGCAGGTCAGCTACAACTATCTCGTCAATCTGCCGCTTCAGTTTTCAACCGGCTCCATTCTTGGTGGAGTGGCTGACAAAATAGTCAAACTCGCCATCCTCTCCATCTTCTTTGGCATCGGCTCGCTCGCCTACCTTATCCTGCTCAATCTCATGGGCCTTTTCGAGCACGAGGACAGGCACGTGTTCGACGGCCTGCTCGCCAAGACGGGGCTGCCGGTCAGCTGGCGGGTCCGCATATCGAAAATGGTTTTCTGGCACCTGCCCCGCGAGGCCTAAATCAAAAGCAGAAAAATAATCTATTTTTTCGGCTGGCTTCGGACCATGTCAGCCAGCCCGTCATCAATGCCGAATATCTTCAGCCCGCTCTCGGCTTGGGCTTTTGATATGTCGAGCCGCACGTTGGGCCGTTTTGCCGGCAGCTTCAGCTCAGACGAATCGAACGGAGTGACGAGCTTTTCTTCCAGCCCAAAACTCCGCGCTATTTTGAGCGCCCACCCATAGCGCGAGAGGAAATCCGCGCCAACGCAGTTGTAGGTGCCCCGCCGCCCCTTCCCGCGCAGGGCCTCGGCCAATTGCACGAAATTGTTCAAGTAGGTGGGCGAGTTCAGCCAGTCGGCCGGCTCGCGCACCGCACGGCCCGCCCCCAGCTCCTTCACCACGCGCACTACCGTGTTCTGCTTCTGGAACGGCTCCACCCAAGCATATGGCTGGTCAATTCGCAGGATGAGATGGGAATCACCGGCCGCCTTCACTTCCTTTTCCCCATCCGCTTTGCTCTTGCCGTAATAAGTGGTGGGGCAATACGGCGCGTCCTCGGGCAGTGGCGCAAGCGATGTGCCGAACACGTAAGAGGTGGAAACATAGACCAATAACGCGCCGGCTCCACTCGCGCCGCCCGTCAGCTTTGCCGCGGCTCTTGCCACAAAACCCGTCGCCTTCGAATTATGCAAATCGGCCAGCGCATGGTCTGTCTCGCATTTGTCCACGTTGGTGAGCGCGGCGCAGTGATAAACAACATCCGGCTTGACGTCTCCAATCAGCCGCTGCACTGCCTGTTCATCAGTGATGTCGAGCTGGTGCGCCTCTACTCCCGCCATCTGCACGGGGTGCGACAAATAGGTGAAATGAACCTCGCGCCCCAAAGCAAGCGCGTGCTTGGCCAAGGCCCAGCCCACCACTCCCGAGCCGCCGGTGATGAGCACGCGCATAAAAACACCCATTTATTTCGGCTGGCCGGCGCCATACTGCTCGCGCCATCTCATTTTATCTGAACAGTTGGCACCGGAATGATGAAATGCCCGCCAGCGGCCTGGAATTCGGCCTGCTGCTCCACGATTTCCTCATAGAAGTTCCAGGCCAGCACCAGCAAATAGTCTGGGTAATCCGCCTTGAATTTCTCCACGCTGATGACGGGGATGTGCGTTCCCGGCGAGAGGCGGCCTACCTTGTGCGGGCTGCGGTCCACGATGAATTCAATTGTGTCATGCCCGATGCCGTAGTAGTTGAGAAGCGTGCTGCCCTTGGCCGCCGCGCCGTAGGCGAAGATGCGCTTGCCCCCTCTCTTGAGGTCTGAGAGCGTCTGCACCAAATCGGCTTTCAACAGCCCGACCTTCTGCGAGAAACGCTTGTATGTCTCCAAGTCGTAGAACCCCTTTTCTTTCTCGTCGCGCAGCAGGCGCTCCACGATGGGGTTGACCGGCTGCTTTCCTGTGCCGTCTTTTTGCACGAACACGCGGATTGAGCCGCCGTGAATCGACACCCGCTGCACGTCGAAAACGTGCATCCTGTGCTTGGCGAAGAGCGCGGTGAGCGGGCGCAGGAGGAAGTAGGAGAGATGCTCATGGTAGATGGTGTCGAACTCCATGCGCTCGATGAGGTCCATAGCGTAGGGGAATTCGACCATGAACACGCCGTCGTCCTTGAGCAGGTGGTCCACGCCTTTCATGAAATCGTGCAAATCGAGCACGTGGGCGAAGACGTTGCAGCCCGAGATGAGGGCCGCCTGCCCGCGCGCCGCGCGCACGTCCTGGGCGGAGCGGTAGCAGAAGAAATCGCAGTGCGTCGGGATGCCGTTCTCAATCGCCACTTTGGCGATGTTCTTCGCCGGCTCCACGCCCAATATGTGAATCGGCTTGGGCTTGAGGTTGCGCAAAAATATGCCGTCGTTGCTGGCTACTTCCACTGCCAAATCATTGGGCTTGAGGAAGCGGGTGTAGAGGATTTGCGCCAAATCTGCGAAATGCTTCTCGGCCATGGGCGAGTTTGATGAGAAATACAAATAGTGGCGGAAGAGGATTTCGGGGTCTATGTAATAACCAAGCTGGAGGTGGGAACAGGTCTTGCAGTAATTAACCCGCAGCGGGTGCGTCTCCTGCTTCTGCGCCTGCTCGGGCATGAGGAACTCGTTGGCCAGCGGGGTGCGGCCCAAGTCGAGCACCATCTCAAAGTCCGAGCAGCCGCAGATACGGCATGCATCCAGTTTAGGCATGCATATATTGTCGCTAATATATCTTAAATAACCACTCGGCCAAGCCCCTCGTCAGCCTCTTTTCGCGCCCGCCCGCCTATTTTACTCGCCGTTCGACTCTCTTTTTTGCCGTCCGGGCAGCTGCTCTCTTTTATAGGTTGTTTTCCAAATCTGCTTATGCCCTCATTTGCGTGCCGCATCTGCCAATCAGATATATCAGCCGCCCCAATTCAAGCCAAGGAGCTGTCCATCGGCCTTGGCGGCGCCTTCCAATACTTCGAATGCAATAACTGCGGCTGCCTGCAGATTAGGGAAAAACCCGGCCTTATGGACCGCTATTACGACTTCAACTTTCCAGCGCCGCTGCCTTCCACCCGCCTCTCTCGGCTCCAAGACAAAATCAGGCAGTGGCGCAACGAATACCTGCTTTTGGGCCATGCGCTGCCGTTCGGCCTGCCTTCTGATTTACTGGCCGGCATAAAGGGCTCGCCCCGCCCGGCCATTTTCGAGCTTTTGCGCGGGCGTGTCAGTACAAAATACCGAGTTCTGGATGTCGGCTGCGGCAGCGGTGGGATGCTGCGCACAATGCAGCGAATGGGCTTTGCGGATTTGAGCGGGCTTGAGCCGTTCGGCAAGGAAATGAGCGAACCTGGCTTGCGAATCATGACCAAAACCCTGCTCGAATTCGATGACATCGGGCAGCCATCAACCCCAAGTTCAAAGTTCGACCTCATAATGTTCAACCAGTCGCTGGAGCACATCTTCGAGCAGAAGGAAACATTGGCCAAGGCAGTCCGCCTGCTAAAGAGCGGCGGCCTCATCTCCATCGCCATACCACTAAAATCAGCCGCAGTGTGGAGCCGCTACGGGGTGTTCTGGGCCAACATGGACCCGCCGCGCCACTTCTTTTTGCACACTTCCAAGAGCTTGCAAATGCTCGCCAGCGAGGCGGGCCTGCAGCTGGTGGCGCGCCGAGACATCGCGGACGGCTGGTGGTATATTCTCAGCGAGCAGTACCAGAAAGGCCTCACCAACGCCCAAGCGGCCCCGCAGAAAGTTTATTGGGATTCGAACGCCTCCAAGGCCGACCCGCACTGCCGGGAATTGCGCCAATTTGCAAAAGAACTCAATGAAAAAGGAGAGGGCGATTTGGCAGTATTCGTATTTTCAAAAAAGAGTGAGTAGTGTAATCACTCGAATATTTTGGCGTCTTTGAGAAGCGGCCATTTCAAATCCTTGGGAGAGAGCAGGGGCGTCACCAAGCCCGCAGGATTGGAGATAGACCGGCCCTCGGGGGCCGGGTGTGTTTTCACCGGCCAAGGGATGGCCAGCTTCGGGTCGTCATAGCGCACGCCGCCCTCCTCTTTTGGCGCATACTCGTTGTCGAGCTGGTAGAGCACCGTCGCACCATCAGTGATGGCCGCAAATCCATGGGCAAATCCCCGGGGGATATAGAGGGCGAGGCGGTTTTCGTCCGTGAGCTTGAAGCCCTGCCATTTTCCAAAACTGGGCGAGCTTTTTCTCAGGTCCACAATCACGTCCCATATTTCGCCCTTGATGCAGCGCACCAGCTTCGCCTGCGCGTGCGCGCCCACCTGATAATGCAGCCCGCGCACCACGTTTTTTTTGGAAACAGACATGGACTGCTGCAGGAAGCTGGTGTTCAATCCGGCCCGCTTCAAATCGGCCGTTTCGTAGAGCACGCAAAACGCCCCGCGCTCGTCGGCAAACTCTGCAGGGTGGATAAGATATGCGCCCGAAGGGGAAGTGCCCGAAAGGAAAATGGGTTCGAGTTTGACCGGCATGTGCAAAACCTCTGCGTATTTTATTTATTTGTCCACCAGCACCGGCTCCCACCATTTCTGGTTGGCGCGGTACCACGCGACCGTTTCTTTTAGTCCGGCATCCAAATCAACTTGGGGCTTCCATCCAACCGCGCGCAGTTTGGCTGTGTCGATGGCATAGCGGAAGTCGTGGC
>CAYIMK010000007.1:0-7612 GCA_964364595.1 Microcaldota archaeon
CATCGTTAGTCCTCCTCTTGGGTTTATACCCCGGGAGAACTCTCATTTACACTGGTACAGTTTTCGGGGGGCAGGTCATGAGGTCTAAGGGGGAACGGCTTCATCTAGAGCTTTCCGGATTCTTGGGTCATCGTCGTTCAAATCGCTGATTGCCTTCAATAACATGTTTCGCGCCTTCACTGGCCCCCCAATCAAATCCCGATAACGCCTGAAATGCTGTATGGCTGCTCCCAAACGCGCATTCATCTGGATGGTCCGCCACGGACAGGCGGAAGGCAATCCGGTGCACATGCTCAACGGGAATCGGATAGACGCTCCCTTGACAGACAAAGGGCGCGCGCAGGCGCGCGCGATGGCCAAGCGCTGGCGCTGGAAGCCCGACGCAATTGTCACCAGCCCCCTCACGCGTGCAGTGGCGACGGCATGGGCGCTGGCCGACCGCTTCAACATGAAGCTGGATTTCTGCAAGATGGCGGAGGAGCAGGATTACGGCGATTTCAGCGGCAGGAGCTTGGACGAAGTAATGGCTGACCCGGCGCAGCAGGCCTGTTTCCACCGCGACAAGGCCGGCGGGCAGATATACACCATTCGCACGCCGGGCGGCGAAACTTGGGAGGACGTGAAAAAACGGGCGGCGAAGTTACTGAAATGGGCTGATACGAAATATGCAGGCATGCGCATCGTTGTGGTGAGCCATTCGGATTTCATCAACATCGCCTACGGCGTGAGGTTCGGCCTTTCGGATGAAGAGGTATTCAAGCGCCAAGACGTGCCGAATTGCAAAGCGGTGCGCCTTTAGCGGCGGGTCAGTGAGGTTGTGAACATGAGAAAGGCATCCTCTTTTGACATCACCCTATGCCTCGTTCGCCACGGGAGGGCCACCGGCAACAAGGCGCATATTTTCAACGGCAAGCGGCGCGACGTGCCGCTCACCGCCTTGGGCCGGAAACAGGCCCGCGAGCTGGCAAAGAACTGGCTGGAAAAACCCGACGTCATCCTCTCCAGCCCTATGAGGCGGGCGCGCAGCACGGCGCATTATTTGTCCCGAAAATTCGGCATGCAGATACAAATTGCACCCGAAACGTTTGAGCATGATTTGGGCGGATGGACCGGCCTCTCGGCCGCCGTAATGACGAAGAAGCATCCTGAGTTTTTTTTCCACAAATCAGACGGGCGCATCAGCCATTACGTGAAAAAAGCGCCCGGCGGAGAGGACTGGAACGACATTTTAAGGCGGGCCCGCAGTTTTCTTGCCCGCGTGCGGCGCGAGCATGCGGGAAAAAAGGTTGTCCTGGTGTCGCACGGAGTGTTCATTCTCGCCTGCGTGAGCATATTGACCGGCCGCAAGCCCCCCCGATTATGGGATTTGCGCGTGAGAAACGCGCACGTGATTTGCGAGCGAATTTAATGATAGTTCACCTGTTTTGAATTCTTCACGTCAAGCTATCATGCTCGTCATGAACAACGGACGGCGCTCGGCATCCAACCTCCCGGGGTGGGTTAGGATGAGCCTGCGCCTGGCAGAGTAGCCCTTGAATTGCCGCAGGCTCTTGGATGCCCCGCCAATCTCGATGACGGTCCCGTCAACCACATAATCAGGAGTCTTCTCACCTCGCATGGATTTGAGATAATGCACTTCCCGGCCAAGACGTGCCATCTCGCCGACGAAGAAATCCTCTCTCAATCCACCGATGCAGTCCTCCATGGGCTTGTATAACAGGCGGAAAGAGAGAGCCATCAGGATCTTGGGCTCGCGCATGACATTGGTGCCTGTTGGCCACACTCGCTGCAGTACGAACGCCTTCTCCAGCAGGTCCACATATTTCTGGGCCTTATATCTGCTCAGACCGGTGTTTTTCGAGAGGGTGGAGTAGCTGATGTCCTCCACGGCCGAACGGCCGATGAACTTCAGCATAGCCTCGACCTCGGCGATCTCCTCCGGCAAAAGGCGTGCTGCTTTAGGCAGGTCCTTGTAGAGGATGGTCTGGAGAATCTGCTTGAGCAGGGGCAGGGTATCCGGCTCCCGAAGGCTGAACGGATAGGCCGCCCCGCCGATAAAACTCTCGAATCCGGATTCCAGATGGAGGTTCTTGCCATAGTAGTCCCGGGCCTTTTTTTCGTCCAGCCATTGGCCCCATGAGAGGGCGGACGGCTTGGAATCAGCCTCGAAACCAGCCCTCTCCCGCATGGAGAATGGCCGGATGGGCAGCAGCCGCACCCGCCGCGAGAGATCGTAAGCCGATTCGTGCAGGGCCAGGGCCGAGGAGCTTGTGAAAACCACCTTGGGCCCGCCGGAGTCATAGATTTTCTTGAGGTCCCGCTCGAAGCCGGGTTGGGCGTGGACCTCGTCCAGAAGCATGCGTTTAACGCCCTGCCCGGCAAGCTCGCTCGCCAGCATGAACAGCCCCCCCGCCACCGGTTGCGCGTCCAATGAGATATAGAACGAGGATTCTGATTGGGCATGCAATTGCTTGAGCAGGATGGTCTTGCCGCACCCTCTAGGCCCTATGAGCGCCAGCGCGCTTGGCTCGTTCATGCGCCTGAACATCTCCGCCAATGCCTCGCGCTCTTTAGGGTATGTTTTGGCGGCCTCCTTTGCTTTCCGGCTCTCTTCAATGAGTTCTTTTTCCATGGAAAGATAAGATAAGAAAAGTATTTAAACATTTGCCCTTTTCATTAAATCTATTTCATAAAATGCTTGCATTTTGTTAAATTCATTTTATAAAATGAATTCTGCATTTGGAGCCGAAAAATGGATTCAGCGCCCGGAGCCGATGTTGTAGATGTCGATGTCCAGATTTTTGTCTTTTTCCAATTTGGCCGAGATTTCGGCCAAGACGAGTTTTTTGAGTTTTAGGTAGTCTTCTTTTGGATACTCCACATTCCCTATTGCATACCTCTTGCTCTTGACATTGAAGCAGAACATGCAGTCCTGGCAGCCCTCGATGTTGTGGCAGAAGAGGCAGTCCGCGCAGTCGGTGGCGTTGTCCACCTCGAAGCAGCGCATGATTCTCTCCGAGCTGCGACAGTGGATACAATATTTGGAGTTGATGGCGAACGAGCCGAACAGATTCTCGGAATTGCGGGGATAGAAACAATAGGCCACGTTCTTACAGTGGTAGGCAAACGACGTGATGAAGGCATGGGAAGTGTAATTGCCGTAACAGGCACAGCCCACGATGTCTTCGGATTTGCCGAATACGATGTTGACCGTGGTGTCGGAGATGGGGGCCAGCTTTTCAGGGGCATTGGTCAGCGTCAGTTCTTCCACTTCTGCAGGCGCCAGCTTTGCCATTTTCCCGTGCTCAAGCGCCTCCTCGTCGCTCATAACATGCTCTTTAACGGCCATAAAGAACGGCATGCCGGCCACAGGCACCGGCTGGCCGCTTTTGGCCGAGCCGACTTCTTCCACTCCACGGATGCGGCGCCCCAGCCATTTGCCGTAAGCAGGCAGCCCGGACATGGACCGGCCCAGCACCAGCCGGCTGGTCTCTTGAAATGCTTTTTCGATATCAACGGAAGGACGATGGACGAGCGATTCGCCAAGCGGCTTGGAACGGGTTTTCTTTGATGGACTGTTGATGATGTCGATGATTGAGGTGATTTTTTTCTTTTTCACAAGCTCTTCGCGCACCTCAGCCATCAGCTTTTGCTTGAGCGAGTTGTATTTGCTTTTCTCCAGTTTCAGGTTTCCAACGAGACCGGTCTGGTTGCGCTGATTGAAAGTGAAAAGGCAGTCGTGGCAGCCGATGAGGTTGGCGCAAAAAGCGCAGCCAGACGACTCGAAACAATAGAGCGTCTCAAAGCAGCGGGAGCTGGCGAAATTCTCCGGCCCCGTGATGAGGAACCGGGACTCAGCCGTGAGGCTGATGCCAAAGCAGTGGTCGCAGTTGCGCACGTGCTCGGAATAGGCGATGAACTTGCTTTTCTCGAACACTTCCTGGCTGTCGAGGATGTGGATGGAATCCACGCAAGAGTCAGAATCATGTACTTCCTGCGAATCTCCCAGCACCACGCTGCCGCTGTAGCAGAATACTTCGTCCAAAGCTTGGCGGATGGAATCGATGTCCTTTATTTGGTTGAGGTCAAGGCGCGCGGAGGAGAGCCGGTTCGAATAAGCGGCTGATTCGTCGTTGGCGATGACTGGGGCGGATGGGCCCAGGGGTTTTTCTTGAGAGACAAAGACCGGGGCGGAACTGATGACGGATGAGCGCTTTAGTGGGAGGCGGACGAAGCGGGAGAGGTAATTCTTGTAGTCAGTCAATTCGCCGACCTCGCCGCCCAGCACTGTGCGGCAGGTTTCTTTCCAGGCTTGATGGATATCCACTGCATCCCTCGAATGAAAGTGAGTCTCGATGGCGTTTTATTCAAGTCTCTTCGGCTTTTTACACTTCTTACCCCTGAATTTTCATGTCTAATTCCGTTCTACCACCATTTCAGGCTATTTAAAGCATTTGTCTGCCCGCGCCAAGCCCTTAAAATACCTCCCTGAGAGCCAAAACCGAGGTGGCTTCATGGCCGTCATCGCGTTTTTCGAGCTGGAGGGGTGGGAGAAGGCCCACATCAGAAACCGCCTTTTGGGCCATGACGTCGTCTTCATCAACGGCGTTCTGGACGACAAGAACATCGCCGAGGCGGCCCGTGCCGAGGTGCTGGGCTGTTTCATCTATTCCAGATTGGGGGCAAAGCAGCTGGGCCAGATGCAGCGCCTGAAAATGATTTCCACCTTCTCCACCGGATATGACCATATCGACATGGCCGCCTGCAACCAGCGCAACATTCTGGTGAGCAACGTGCCGGCCTACGGTTCGCAGACCGTTGCCGAGCACACCGTCGCGCTCATGCTGGCGCTGGCCAAGAAAATCGTGCTGTCGTCCGAGCGCACGAAACAGGGCAATTTCTCCATCGAGGGGCTTCGCACAATTGATTTGTACGACCGCACGCTGGGGCTCATCGGATTTGGCAAAATCGGCTCGCACGTTGCCAAGACTGCCAAGGCGCTGGGGATGCACGTGCGCATCTACGACCCCTACGCAGACCCCAACCTCGTCGAACTGCTCAACTGCAAGCTGGTCGGCCTGGACGAGCTGCTGGCGCATGCCGACATCATCAGTTTGCACACGCCTCTCACTCCCCAGACGAAGTACATCATCAACGCCGAAACCATTGCGAAGATGAAGAAGGGCGTGCTTATCGTGAACACGGCCCGCGGCGGTCTCGTCGACAACAAGGCGCTTGTTGACGCCGTTTTATCGGGCCACGTGGGCGGGGCGGCGCTGGACGTGCTGGAAGAGGAGAAAGCGATTAAGGAAGAGAGGCAGCTCGTGTCGCCCGAATTTTCCGGAGCTTTTGATTTGCGCACCGTGGTGGCCAACCAGATTCTTTTCAACAAGCCCAACGTCATCATCACGCCGCACAACGCCTTCAACAGCCAGGAGGCGCTGAAAAGGATTTTGGACACGAGTTTGGACAACATCGAGGCCTATTTGCGCGGCAAGCCGGTGAATTTGGTGAACAACAAGGAGCAAAAAGGCGAGGGAAAGCCGGCCGAGAAGGAGGCCAAAAAAACGGCCAGGCCGAAACCGAAAAACAAGGCAACCCCCGCCATGAAAAAGAAACCAAGACCTAAGAATAAAAAATCAAAATCCCCGGCCAAAAAGAAAGCCGCCAAAAAACCAGCCAAAAAGAAGGCGGCTAAGAAAACGGCGAAAAAGAAGGCAAAGAAAAGAAAGTGAGAAGTTAACTGGTTTTTCTTCTCAGCTGCATTTTCCGATGATGCTTCTGGCGCCGTATTGCCTCATGCCGGTAATCGGGTTGTCGCCGGTTTCGTCATAGCTGAAGTTGACATAGTATTTATAGACAGTGCCGGCATCGCAAACGCCGTTTGTGCTCCACGGGATTGTGATTGTCTTCTTCTCGCCGCCTGACAGATAGGTTGGCGTGGCGTAGACGCCGGCAAAGCCGCTGCCAGCGACCGAGATGTTATTGAGCAGATACTGCTGGTACTCGACGTTTTGGATGACGAGCGTCAGGTCGCCGTTGGCCGGCTGGGCGTGCGCACTCACCTGCCATGGCCACACGCTGCGCCAGTAGGCATCAGATTCTGACTTGCGCGAATCATAGCTGATGCGCGGGCCGTTGACGCCGGAAGTCTTATTCACGCAGGCGCCGGCTTTGCATATGCCGGTGGCGTTGTTGCAGCTGAAGCCCTCGAAGGACACGTGCACGCATGTCCCATTGGTGGACGAGTTGCAGTAATCCTGCGTGCAGAAGTTTTTGTCATCACAGGATACAGGACAGGACGAAATGAGTGGAACCGAGGTGCAGCCGGCCAGGAGAAGGGCGGCGGCAAGCAAGACGGGGAGAAGCAGCAGTTTGGCGCCCATGAAAACCATGCTTCAACGGAGAGGCCCAAGATTTAAATAACCACCTTCGATTGTGCGACCGCAGGGCAGCGCTAAGCCGCGGGACGATAGAACGAGTGTTGCGGCTTTTCTTCCAGCAGAGGCTTGAGGAGGAATATCTTGGCTGGCTGGCCGTTCTCTTTTTTGACTTGCGGATTGGAATTGGAGCCGCGCGCTATCACATTATTCTTCAAAACGCTGCCCGCGCTCAAATCGCGGTTTTGCATTGATTTTCCAATAGCCATGTTCAGAATGGCGGCGTCGTTGCCCGAAGATTTGAACGCCGTGTAGAAGCAGGACGGATACATCTTGCCGCTTTCGCCATAGGGCTGGGCTCCATACATGCGCAGGACGTACATTACGAATCACCAATGTTCCTGTCTGCTTAATTATTCATAGTGCTTAAAAATACGCCTGATTGACCTTCGACGCGAGCCGTAAAGAAAGAACAAATCCCAACCTTTTTAATTCTCGACAGAGGAGATAACCCCACTCGCCCTCACGCAGGGGGAGATACAGAAAGCAACTTGCCCCTGTAGCTCAGCGGTAGAGCGCCTGTCTCGTAAGGCTTTTCTTTTCTCCTTGGGAGAAAAGAAAACCCTGGAAAAGAAAAGAGGGAAAGATGCCCTCTTCTCTTCGGGAGAACAGGAGGTCACGAGTTCAATCCTCGTCGGGGGCTAAAGCCGGTGTCGCATAACTCGGTAGTGCGCCAGTCTCGAAGAGCTTTTTCGCCTCACGGGCGAAAAACCTCGGAAAAGAGCTTTTTGGCCTTGAGGGCCAAAAACCTCGGAAAAACCGTCAAACATTGTGTTTGCGCGGTTCCGAGTCGAGATAACTGGTCCCTCACGGGATTGTAGGTTCAAATCCTGCCACCGGCGAAATTCTTCTTTTGCGAGGGGTTTTACGTCGGAGATGAACAACAGAGTTCAAATCCGGCCTGCGGCGTTTAACCATAGGCATTCCGCCTACCACCGGCGAAATTCTTCTTTTGCGAGGATTCTAACGCAAGATGATGCGGTCCGAATCAAAGTCGATGATGATATGCCCGTCGCAGCTGTCGCGCAATTCCTTGGCGCTCCCGCTGTAAGCATGAACATTCCAAACTTTCACGCCGAAAGATTTAATGAGATGGACAGCCGGAACGAAATCCGCATCCCCGCTCAGAAGCAGTATGGCGTCATATTGTTTCGTGCGAGCCGTCTCGATGG
>CAYIMK010000007.1:7622-11532 GCA_964364595.1 Microcaldota archaeon
TGGAATCGACCACGAGGAGAACATCAATGCCTTTTTCTTTCGTGAGGCGCACGAGTCGGAGGTATTGGAGGAGTGCCCAAAGTTTATTCTTGCAGGCGTCTATAATGCCGACCTCATTCGCCGCATTATCCACCTGCTCCGGAGTTATGTTTGCAAGATATTTCAGTTTGCGAGTCTTGATTTTGATAGGCCACTTCATCTTTTCGAGCTTGGAATGGAAGCGCTGCTGGCCTGCATATCCAATCGGGTCCTTCTCGATGTCCTTATAGGCATCATAGAAATAGATAGTCTTCAGCTCGAATCTCTTGCTCAATTCGGAGAAGAAAGCGTCATAATCGAATGGATACCGCCCTTCTTTCTTCAGGGCATGGTAGAAGTTAGAGCCATCTATGAATAAGACAGCAGAAGGAGGCATAAAAACACGTTAAAGCCCGTGTTTGCCCAAAACCGAAGCCTTGGGCAACCACGGGGAAGCAACAGAGAGATGAGACAGAATACGTTTATAATGTTTATCACCAGTTCGCCCCCCAACCGGCGGCGGCCATGAAGCTGGGAAATACTAAACGGGAGATAATAGCCATCTTTGCGAGGATTTTAACGCCGTAAAACCTCCGGCGTTTAACCAACCGTATTCCGCCTGCCACCGGCGAGCCTTTCTTTCTCTTCTGCTAAAAGAGAAAGAAACCCTCGGGAAAGAAAGAGAAGGGGGGAATCAGGAGGACAACCAACGGCTCTGGGGAGCCGTTGGTGCACCGCAATCGGCGGCTGTTGGCAGCCGCCGGTGCCCCAAAGCGGCCGAAGGCGCTTTGCGGGACGCGCTCCGGGGCGCGTCGGTTGACTTGAAACTGAAGGGGGGACAAAGACAGCTCGAGTGTTCCCCCTCCGCGGTTCGGGCCACCGGCGAAATTCTTCTTTTTCGAAAATTACTGTTTCAACCCGGCTTCGAGGTGCGGGCCGTAGGCCAGCAGAACATCCTGCATCTGCAGGTTGGCTTCAATCAGCGCCTCCATCGTCTCTTTTGCACCGAGCTTCCCGGCCGGGAACTTCGGAATCCCGCCCAGATCCGGCACAGGCCCGAAAATCTGTTCCAGGGAATGGCGCGCGTAAGACGGCGCATTGCGCTTGGCCTTTAGCCTGGCGGGATTTTGACAGATTTTGATGTCAACCAGCGCCTCACGCAGGGCCACCGCGTTGCTGAAGACGCCGGCCATTCTGAGTTCGTTGCGGACAGCGGCCGGAACTGATGGGATGGTGCAGCCAAAATTCGGCATGAGCGAGTTGTCAGGGGAGAAGAAGTTGGCCGGGTCGGACAGGGCGAATGCCTTGAAACATTCCCGCTCAACCAGCATGAATGTGACTGGGATGGACATCTCGCGCCCGTTATGGCTGGTTGTGAGCGGACTTGACTCAAGAATGCTGCGCGCGAACTGCATATGGATTGAGTAATTGCCGGACGTAAGAGACGGAACCAGAATGCGGGAATCTATGGCAGACGGCGACGCCTGGGCCTGGGAATTGTGCGTAAACAAGAAATGCAGGAACATTTTGTAGTCCCCGTAATACTGCCTGAAATGAGCGGCCAGCATGGCGCTGGCCTCGCGCAGAACTTGCAGCGAATAAGCATCCTTTCCGTTTTTGCAGGAGTTGGGCTCCCTTAAAAGTTCAGGAATTGAATCAAGGCCAAGAAGACGCACGACCTGATTAAGAGACAGGGAGGCGGCGTGCTTCAGCTTCCGGATGACATCGTACTGATCAAAGTTCGGAACATTTGGATGCAAACCCAGCTGGGCCAGAAGAGGGCCCAAGAGCCGCATCTTCTCGGCCACCAGGCCGCCGTTCTTATTTTCAAGCGTCAGGTCGTTTTCGCCAAAAGCCGGGCTCTTGTCCGCCATGCGGGCCGCAGAATAATCGATTTTGACGAGAAAATCGAACAGCAGATGGTCGGCCTCCAGGAGGGCGCGGCGGTTGCCCTTGTCCAGCGGCAGGCCGCCGTAGCGGTAGGGCGCATAAGTCGACAAAAGCCGGCACTCGAAGTCGGAATAGACGCTTTTTCGGATGCGGGGGATGGACTTGAAGTCGTCTTTTCCCAATTTGGCCTGGGGGGTTGAATGTATTACTGGGCTGATTGAATGTGTTAATTGAAGGACAAACATAATATTATCAGCATGTAGGAGTTTTTAAGAGTAGGAGGCAGACGTTGCACCATGTCCTCCAAATTCAAGCCCCTTATTGCCCTCAACCTCAAGGCCTATGCCGAATCCTCCGGAGAGAAAGGGCTGAAACTGTGTGAAACGGCCGCCATGGTGTCTATGGTGTCCGGCGTGAGGATTATCGCGTGCCCCGACGCGACTCTGTTGAGAGAAGCGGTGCGGATTGGAGGCGAGGTATTCTCGCAGGAGGTTTCTTCATTCGAGGCGGGAGCGCACACGGGTTGGACGACGGCGCATCAATTGGCCGATGCCGGCGTGAAAGGCAGCCTGATTAACCATTCCGAGCGCCGCGTGGGTGAAGACGCCATCCGCTCGGCGATTGAGCAGCTGAACGCTGCAAAGCTCGAAAGCATGGTGTGCGCAAAAGATGCGCCTGAGGCTGCGGAGCTGGCGAAACTAAAACCCGCTTTTGTGGCGGTGGAACCGCCCGAGCTCATCGGCTCCGGCATCAGCGTCTCGACCGCCAAGCCGGAAATCGTCACAGACACCGTCCGGCTCATCCGCCAGCAAAATCCGGACGTGGGCATCATCTGCGGCGCGGGCGTGAGCACGGCAGCCGACGTGAAAAAGGCCTTTGAGTTGGGGGTTGACGGCGTGCTGCTGGCTTCGGCTTATGTGAAAGCGCGGGACCCGAAAAAACTGCTCGAAGATATGGCGGCGCAGATTTGAATTTTCCTTGTTTTTGGTTCAGAACACATGCCACATGATTCTTTTCTGCGGCCTGCCGCCGCATTCCTTCTTCACGTCATAGGCGGCAATAAGGTGCATGGCCAGCGGCAGAAGCAAGACGGCCTGAATTGGAATGCCGCCCGGCTTGGGGCACTCCCACCAGCAGGCAGTCACGGCCGAGAGGGCCATGAACCAGGCGAGGAAGGCCATGAGAGGATAGCCGAGCGTGTGACGGCTGCGCAGAACCACCCAGTGGCCCAAGCCCGGCACGAGCAGGGTGAGGATGATGGCCAGTTTTGTTGATGAGGACGAAACCAACGGCGTGGGGAACGGGTCGTTTGGATAGGGGACAAGCAGTTTTGGCAGGGGAGGCGGGGAAACCGGCATGTAATAGGCGCGGGGAAAAGCGAGCTTGTTGGGCGCGCTGGCGTGCGGTATGGCGGCGCGCGCCGGCTTGGCTGGATGCTGCGGAAGCCGGGATTGCCGGGGGGCCGGTTTCTTCGTTTTTTGTTTAGCCAAATTCGCACCTGACAGACGCCTTCTCCGACTAGCTTATAAAAGCCATTCAGTTCGGGTGGATAAAGACGCGCATCCCCGCGGTTTCGTTTATAAATATTCGAGGAGAGGCAAAACAATCTATCCGATGAGCGGGTGTTCTCCATGCCGGGAAAATCATTTGAGCTGAAAGTGGCCGAAGCGCTGCAGAACGACGTTGGCAGAGGCCTTGTGCGCATCGACAGCCGCGCGCGCAAGGAGCTGGACGTTTCTACGGGAGACATAGTGGAGCTCAGAGGGAAGCGGACAACTGCCGCGCTGGTGTGGCAGGCGCACCCGCAGGACGAGGGAATGTCCATCATCCGCATGGACGGCTACCTGCGCCAGAACACGGGCGTGGCGCTCGGCGACAAGGTCATCGTCAAAAAGGCCGAATTGAAACAGGCCAAGAAGGTGATGCTGGCCCCCACCCAGCCCATGAAATATTCGCCCGGCTTTGACCAGTTCGTGAAAAAGAAATTGGTGGGCCGCTCCCT
>CAYIMK010000008.1:0-11388 GCA_964364595.1 Microcaldota archaeon
CCGCTGGGCTCGCCTGAGGCAAAGCATTACCTGGGCGCCATGCGCTGCGCGGTGAATTTCGCTTTCAATAACAGGCATATCATGATGCACTGGGTGCGCGAAACTTTCGATTCCGTATTTGGAAAAGGCACGGGCGACGAGATGCCGCTTTTGTATGACGTGTGCCACAACATCGCCAAATTCGAGGAGCACATGGTTGACGGCAAGAGAAAGAAATTGTGCGTGCACCGCAAGGGAGCAACGCGCGCTTTTGCTGCCGGCCGCTCCGAGATTCCGAGCAAATACCGCAACATCGGCCAGCCAGTCATCATTCCGGGCTCCATGGGCACTGCATCATATGTATTAGTGGGCGCGCAGGGCGCCATGGACAAGACATTTGGCTCAACTTGCCACGGCGCGGGCCGGCGCATGAGCCGCTCCAAGGCAGTTCATACGTGGACGGGCGAATCCATCCAAAAGGGATTGGGCGAGCGCAACATCATGGTGCGCTCCACCGAGAGCGAGCTTTTGGCCGAGGAGGCGCCGGGCGCATACAAAGATGTTGATGAAGTGGTGGCCTCGGTCGAGATGGCCGGACTTTCACGCATAGTGGCAAGACTGGTTCCGCTCGCCGTTGTTAAGGGCTGAGCGCCGCTGGCCGTGGTGAAAGGTTAAACATTTGCATCCATGATACATTTAAATCTTTTACTAGTCTAAATTAATTCATGGGCACCATCACAGTCAACGTGGATGACGAAACAGAAGCGCATTTCCGTCTAGCTGTGCGCCGGCGTTACGGCCAGCGGAAAGGCACCCTCGGCCGGGCTATAAAGGAAGCCATGCACGCTTGGAGCGAAGACGAGCAGCAGGCCCGCGCACGGCAGAATGTGCTGGATATCCTCGGCACACTTCCCATCAATGCGTCTGAGCTGAAGATGCGACGAGAAGATATGCATGCTCCCCGTTCCAAAAACCACTCCCGCCCCTGACGTCGGCCCAAAACCGCCCTTTGTCCTTGACACCAACATATTGGTGTATGCGCTGGAGTCTTCAAAAGATTCCCGCTGCAGGATTGCTCAGAAGAAGGTCCGCTCGCTTCTGGCGCCCGACTCTGGCGGGGCCGTGCCGGTGCAAACTCTGGCAGAGATGTATCAGGTGATGCGCTCGAAATACCCTGATCCGGCCATCCGCAAAAAGTGCGTTGATTTTCTGGACAACATCGTAGTTTTGCGCACTTTGCCGAAAATATATTATACCGAGAAAACGCTTCTGCAAGCAGTGCGCATATCCGAAGATCACGATCTTCATCTCTGGGATTGTCTTATCATGGCGGTGATGAAAGAGAATGGCATCTCGCGAATTTATACCGAGAATGTCAAGGATTTCACAGGGGTTGACGGGATTGAGGCAATCAGCCCGTTTTCCAAATGACTCCCGACCGCGGGGAATGAATTCCTGTCTTGTTTTTTCTTATGCCCGCTCGTTTTTTCTTTTATTACCACGCGCACCGAGGATGATGCCGCCGCTCTGCCGAGAATAGATTTATATAGTTCCGCTCGATTTTCGTCTCTATGACCAGACGGGGCGGGGCGGGGCTGGATTACGCCGAAATCTCGGCCCAAACTAATGATGTTGAGCGCGAGCTGCACGGCCTTTTGGAAGAGCTGATTGACGCCCTCAACCGCGCGCAGCCCGAAAGCACGCTTACCGGCCATGCGCGGGAAATCGCGCAGACTGCCGGCATGCTGGCCGCTGAGCTGGAAATCGCGGATATGGAGGAGATGGGCGAAAAAACGCGCTCGATTGACGAGCTGTCGCAAAAGACCGAGCTGCTGCTGGCGCAGCTGCCTGATGCGGTGCTGGCGCGCGAGCATCCCAGATGGTCAGGAGAGATGGAAGAGATTCAGACTCGCATTCATTCTATTCGAAAGCTCGTGGAGCAGTTGAGCATGCCGCATCTCAACGGCCAGCAGAGGGCCGCGCACGAGGAGAAAGTGCGCTCGCATTTGGCAAGCGCGAAACAGCGCCTTTTGCGCGTGAAGCGGGCGGTGCGCGGGCATGAGCAGACGCAGGACCACCCGCTGCACGTGCAGCTCACGCGGGTGAAGGGAGCAATCCAGCAGGCCCAGTCCCATATGAACACCAAGATGAAGATGCACCTGCGCGCGCAGAAGGAGATGGAGGCGAAGAGAAAGGCCGAAGAGGGGGCCGCCCGCCTCGCGCAGGAGCAGCAGCAGTTCGAGCAGGATATCTCTTCTGCGGCCGAAGAGATGCGCCAGTCGTTCGCCAAACAGATGTCCGGCCGCCTCTATGTCGACTGGCACACGATTCAGATGCGCTCGCAGATGACCGGCCAGGTGCGGGAATGGCCAATGGACGACGCGCGGGGCGCGGCGCTGGGCCGCCTCATGGGAAACTGGGACGCAATCAGGATGCTGGAGCGGGTGCGGGACCGCCAATCCTCGCTGGCCTCGCGCTTCGAAGTGGTGAGCGGCGAGGACGGCATACGGCTCGTGCTCGACGGCGGGGAGCGCACGATTTCGGCCGAAGCGGTCGTGTTCTCGCCCCAGAAATACGTGGTCGCGCTGTAAGTTCGCGGCTGCGCCGTAATATCGGTTTATTAATTCGTATTTTCAATACATTGCTCAACACGCCAAGATGTGGGAGTCGTATCCCGAATAGGCGGCGAGCTTTTTCTTTTCTTTAGAAGAAAAGAAAAACCTCGGAAAAAGAAAAGAATCCAGATACGAAGGTGAAACCTATGGGCATGTATAGCTACATTCAGGAAACGTTCGAGAAGGAATACCACGAGCGCGCGCAGATTTACCGCGCGCGGCTCTCGAAATGGCGCACGGAGGATTCCGTGGTGCGCATGGAGCGCCCCACCAACCTGCCCCGCGCCCGCACCCTTGGCTACAAGGCCAAGGAAGGGTATTGCATAGTGCGCGTTCGCGTGGGGCGCGGCAGTCGCAAACGCCCTCACCCGTGGGGCGGAAGAAAGCCCGGCAAGAATTACGCTTACGTGCAGCCCGGCAAGAGTTTGCAGCACATCGCCGAGGAGCGCGCTGCGCGCCGCTTCCGCAATTTGGAAGTGCTCAACTCCTATTTCGTGGGGGCTGACGGCCAGTACAAGTATTTCGAAATCATCCTAGTTGATGCCGAGAAATATGACGGCACGCTGGGACGCGGACGCGCGTTCAGAGGATTGACTTCTGCGGGCAAGAGAGGCCGCGGTCTTTACTCCAAGGGCAAGGGAAGCGAAAAGACGAGGTACAAATAAAAATAAAAAAAAAGACAAACGGCGGGCCTCGAGGCCAACCAACGGCCCGCAGGCCGTTGGTGCACCGCCGGCCTCAGGGCCGGCGATTGCCGCCCCAAATTTTATTTTTTCTTTTTCGAATTTTGTTTTCTTTTTATTTTTCGATTTTTTATATTTCTTTTTTTCCCAGCTTATGCGCTGGCCAGCGATTTTTCCAATCCCTCGTCCGGCTCCTTGAAATAGAGCACTTCGGCTGGATCGAAACTCAAGAATGTCGCGTCGCGCTGGTCGTGCGTTGTGCGCACAGAAAGCGTCAGGCCGTTGAAATCAACGTCGTATTTGAAGAACGGCCCGAAAGGCCGGCAGTTGGTGACGCGCACTTTTGTCCCCTTGTGGTCGAGGCGCATGTTCTCCGGCCTTATGCAGGCGATATAGGCGCCGTGCAGTTTTGTCTTGACTTTCTGCCCCAAAAGCTGGGCCTCGCCGTCATCGAAATTGACGCGCAGGAAATTGGCCTCGCCCAAAAAGCTGGCAACGAACGGGCAGTTCGGGTGAAGGTACACCTCGTGCGGCGTGCCAGCCTGCAGAATGCGGCCGGCGCGCATGAGAGGCATCCAAATGGTGCGGAAGGAGAGAAGAGGCGAGGCGCCAAGGCTTGAGGCCGCGCGCGCAAGGTCGCCATTCATTTCGAGGATGGCCGCCTGAGTTGTGCGCACGACGTAGGAAAATGTGAAGGCAATGTGGAGAACTACGATTAAGAGAAGGCCGGGCTGGATGAGGCCGAGGCCCATGCTTCCCCAGAAGAGGGCGATGGAAAGACCCAATGCGCTGGTTGGAATTATGAGCGGCAAATCGATGAGCGCGTCAACAACCCCGATGAGGGGAAAACGCTTGCGCGCCAAAAGCCATGCGAGCGGAATGCCAAAAATCAGGTCAATGAAGGTGACCAGCGCCGCGATGCCGAACGACGTGATAAGGGCTTCCTGCATGGCGGCCGAGAATTCGAAGCTGCCGATGTTGGTGAAGACAAAGAAGAGAGGGCTGATGATAAAGAAGAGAAAGAACAGGATTGCCATGACATTGATGACCCGGCCCCACTTGCGGTTCTGGGAAACACTATCAAGCCATCGTTGCATGGCAAAACAAGCAACTCTGATTTATTATGTCTTTCGCAGGATTGGAGATGACGGGCTTTCTGGCCGTAAACGAACCGAACTTATGCTCTTTCTCTTAAAGCTTGCATTTGAAACCCATTCATGACAATATGCCAGGATTTGATGAAGTTCGAACAAAAAAAGAAAGAAGAGGGCGAGCAACCGCGATTGTCTGTCGAATTGG
Organism: Microcaldota archaeon; assembly: GCA_964364595.1. GTDB lineage: Archaea > Micrarchaeota > Micrarchaeia > Anstonellales > Anstonellaceae > CAIXYX01. The sequence continues at coordinate 4,577 of CAYIMK010000008.1, forward strand.
TTGAGGTTCGCTCACTTTCCCAGTCGGTTTTCGCGTCCTGCGAAACGCCGGAAAAAGCGCGCGCGATGCTCAAGCGCAGCAGATTTGTGCACATGCCGGTCTGGTGGGTGGACGCCGGCCTTGCGCGGCTGCTGGCCGACGAGAAATGCGCGATGGTAGTCGGGCTGTCGGATTTGCTCGACGGGCCGGTGAATGAGAGGGGGAAGCGCCTCGCCCGGGCCAAAAAGATGGCGGAATTGGTTTTACATTTCGGCGGGCGCGTGCGGGTGTGCAGCATGGCCCGCCATGAGCGGGAAGCCCGCAATCAGCTGGAACTGATGTGCGCGGCCGAGGAAATCGGCCTGACTCTGAAACAGGCGAAGACGGAGATGGAGAGAAAAATCGTCGGGTGACAGGGAAAAATTTCAGGGTGATTCTTAGATGGCCAAATCAGCACTGATGGATGACAAGCGCTATGTCGCCGTGCGGCTGGAAGGGGAGGCAAGCCGGCAGGCGTGGGACGAGCAGAAGCTGAAGAATGAGATGACGAGGGCCTTGTCGATTGTGCTCGGCGTGATGGGAATGGCCGAGGTGGAACCATCGCTGATTTCATATGATGCAAAGAATGGCGAGCTGGTGCTGAGAGCTAAGAGGGGGACGGAGCGCAAGCTCATTGCCGCGCTCGCCCTCGTCACCTCGTTCGGGGGGCAGCCGGCACGCCTCGAGGCCCTGCGCATATCCGGCACAATCAAGCGCCTGCGCATGAAACGGCGGGCGGATGAGGAAAAATAATCGGCCGTGCGCGTAAAAATAATCTGTGGGAAAAAAATGAATTTTGATTTTTCAACGGCGTTGGATTTCGGCCCGTTAATATGCCTCCCCGATGCACAAGGGACGTTTAAATCGAGCCGAATTTGAAAAATAAAGGGGAAATTGAGGCGTTTTGAACAAATCAGGTTTAAATCTGATTTAATTCGATTAAAAACGTTTATAGAGCCCAGTTATGGACCAAAGCAGTTATATCTGCCCCGAATTGACAAAAAGACGCTATAAACGCCCGTAAAGATGTCCGTTATGCGAATGTTTTATAAATATAGCCCGATGCAAACTCTATCGACGATGCTTGAAAAAAGAAACAGGCAGGCGAATATACGGAGGAAATGAACAAAATGTTTGGCCCTCATCTTACCCTGGACTTGTACGGATGCAGTAAGAAGAAGCTGAAAGAAGTCGGCTTTGTCTATAATTTCCTGGATGAAATGCCAGGCCTTGTCGGCATGACAAAAATCATGCCGCCCTACACATTCTCATACTCCGGCCTCAAGCCCGAGGACTGGGGCGTGTCAGGCATCGTGCTCATCGCCGAATCGCACATCTCTATCCACACCTTCCCAGAGAAAGGATACGCCTCGGTCGACATCTTCTCCTGCAAGGACTTCGACGTAGAGCAGGCCACGGACGTCATCGTCTCGAAGCTCGAGGCCAAGACGTACGAGAAGAACTTCTTCTCCCGCGGGCGGCACTTCCCCAAAGACATCTGGCGCAACAACCAGATGATGACCATGTCGCGCAGCCAAAAGACTGCGCTGACGGCCAAAGAGGATTAGGCCAAAATTCCATTTTTATTTTTCCCATTTTTCGCCTTTTTCAGAACAGTAGGGTGGTGACAAATACAACCAAAAAAGAACGGGCGGGTGCTCGAGCACCCGCCGCAGTTGGCCCAAGCCAACTGCTTTTGGCGCTTTTTTGATGTTTATGGCTCGTTCGAGGAATAACGCACCGGCCTAAGAACAGCCGAGCGGAGGCGGGAAAGCCGTTTTTCGTAGTATCAAGTTGGGTATCATGGTTTTTTAAAGTTCAGATGGGATAGAAAGGCGTTGAAATGGGGGGCCATTTTGCTACTGCCAGTATCTCAAAGGGACGCTTTGCGCGGAAGCGGCATGGCCATCGCATGATGACGCATCGAAGACATCGGCACGAGTGTGGATGAGATGGCACCGACGACAATTGCTGGCGCAACATCAAGGAATGTTGTGAGCAAGAGGATGATGAAGATAATACTGCAGCCCGGGGATGTAAAAACAGAAAAGAAGCCGCCGGAGGCGGAGAGGGGGATAGAACTGCTGAAAGAACAGCAGCGCATGACAGGGCCGGGGGCCGGGCCGGGCCCGTATTTTCGTTGGACGCGTGACGCCAGGAGGCAGGAGGCGAATGCCTTGGTGCGCCCTGCGTATGCAAAGATGATAGAGGATGAATGGATAATACATGATTCAATGCAGGACACGCAGGAGAGGTGGGAGAAAGAAGAGCCATACCCCTTTGTGACGCGCCCGAGCCTGGAAAGACTCAAAGAAACAGCCCAGGAGGCATCTGGCATAAACAACATCCCCCCCATACGTGATTATTCCGACCCGGATTACCAGAAAATCGCGACGCTGTACTGCAAGACTACGAATGAAAAGCACAACGTGGCGCATTTCCTGAAGAATAAAATCTTCCCGGCGCTCCCGGACGCGGACAAAAACGACCTTACCCTCCTGGTAATTGGCGGCGCCGGAGACGGAAGGCTTTGCAAGAAAATCCTCGGCCCCACCATCGAATTCGAGACGTCTGTGAGACAATTCTTTTCCAACGCGATTCTCATCGACCGGTCGCCGGAAGCAATAAAACTGACACGGGATTACCTGAACGGCAAGTTCCACAGAGTAACCAAAGACCAGATGCAGAGATTTGGCGGACGATGGAGCGCCACCGAAGCATACCACGAGATTGACCAGAGAATCCTGCCGGGGCACCGGGCGGAAAAGATGCCATTGCATTATGAGATCATCCGTGCGGACTTCCCGCATGACAAGAAATCGACGCAACGCACGGGGGACGTGGTTCTTCTTAACTACATGCTGACGTATAACTTGTATTCGCAGTGGGAACGTATCGTAAAAGCCGCGTACGAGCAGGTAAACCCCGGGGGGGTCCTGGTTATACCCATGCATGGATTGAACTATTCCGAAGACCGCAGCAGGAGCATAAAGAGCATCGGGCTCTTTTTGAACCTGATTGGAGGGCTCACATACGACATAGACGCGGTTGCGGATGACATTAAGGCGGTTCTTGGGCCCAAAAACGCGGAATTCAGCTTCCACCTCATCGAGGGCAGCAACCTCGTATCGGACCGGCGATTTGCCGAGAATCTGGTGAAATTCGCTTCTCTGGATTATTCGCCCAATATCGAGCGGATTGAGCAGCATCCGAATCAGTTCAGAGCTTTCATCGACGCCCAGCAGGTAATGCTTGAAGTCGGGGGGAGCGTGAGTGAATTATACGATATTGCGCAGCAAAGCAAAATCATTATTGCACACAAACCACAAGGCCGGCCCGCCAACCCGCAGGGAGGGTGGCCCCATGAAAACGCGGTCCCTCAGGAAGGCCGCCCGTCCGGCATGGAAAACGCTCCGAAAACCTCCCTCGCCGCCCTGCAGGAGACCAGCCGATTGAACGGATGGAACAGCCTTTCGCTTATCGAGATGCTCGATAATAAGAACCCGGCCGCATTGCAATTCCTCAAGGAGTGCATGGGTTGGGGCAAAAACATTTTGACAAACCCCGAGGACATCTGGGCTTATGTCCGCCGGACCTGAGCCGCTTGTGGCGGCCCAGGCGGCCTTCCAAATGGCTTTTATAGGCCATGAGCGAAAGCCAGACCATGACAGGCAACATCCTCGATGACCTGGACCGGCGCCTCATGTACGAGATGGACCTCAATTCGCGCCAGCCGCTCTCGAAGTTTTCCAAGCGGCTGCACATCTCCGTCCAGCGGCTGGACTACCGCCTCCGTTCTCTGGAGCGCAGGGGCGTAATCCTCGGATACCCGACGGTGGTCGACCTCTGCAAACTTGGCACCCACCACTATTTTATCTGCTGCATCCGGACATATCGGATGTCGGGCCGGGAGCAGGACGAGCGCCTCCGCTTTATTGCCAAAGACGACGACTGCACGCTGGCTTACCGGTGCGAAGGCGCTTGGGACGCCATCGTGGGCACGGTGGCAAAAGACGTCTTCGCGGCCAAGGTCACCTTCTCGCGCCTGCTGGGGCCCATGGCGCAGCGCATACGCGCCAAAATCATCTACACCGATATGCGCATCTACAATTACGGCCGGCGCTACATGCTCGAAGCCGGGACGGGGCAGCGGGAGGCCGGCGCGGCGGACATCTTCAACGAGCGCAAGCGCCAGTACAAGGTGACCGGCGGGCCGAGCGAGGCCGTTCCCCACAGCGAACTGGACCTCTCCATCCTGCGCATCCTCTCCGCCGACGCCCGCACGCCCAGCGTGAAAATCGCCAAGAGTACCGGCGCCAGCCCGGAGACAGTGGTCCATCACATCCGCCGGATGGAGCGGGACGGAATCATCGAAGGATACACCACGCTTTTGGACCCATGCAAATACGGCTACCAGTTCAACCGCATCACGGTTGAGCTGGCCTCCATCGATGAAACCCGGTTGCACGAAATCACCGAATACATGAAGCGGTTCCCCAACATGTTCCGCCTCATCGAATTGTTCGAGATTGACGGCTTCATGATGGACATCGTCTCCAACACCTACGACGAGATGGAACACGTCCTGTCCGAGTTCCGCGACCGCTACAGGGAGTATATTGACGGCATGGACCTCAACCGCATCACAAAAATCTACAAAGCGACCTACTTCCCGACGTTTGCAAAGACGGCGCAGCAGGGCCGCAAACGAGCGGGGCGGCAGAAAGGGATGCTGGCATAAAAGGCCGCTCGAGCGGGAAAATCATCCCGCCTCGGCGGGGTATCTGGCCGAATGGCTTTTTTTGAATAAAACTAGATTTTTCCTAATTTTATAAGAGAAAAACAAAAAAAATGAGAGGCAGGTTATATACCCCTTCAAAAGGCATCTATTTTTCGGGAGTCTGAAAAATGACCAATCGGAACAAACTCGGAACAATAATGCAATGGCTGAAAACCGCCAGCATGAGTGAGTTCCGATACTCCGAGCGCCTCGCCGAATACGGATAGAAAATACGGATAAGACGGGCAGTTTTGGGTTCGTGCATTAGTTTGGCACTAATAGCAGAAAAGATGGGGGGCGGCCCGGCCCGAACGAGGCGGGCCCAAAAACGCAGTCGCGATACACATAGATGAACAGAGGGATTGCATGAAGACCAGCCATTCGAAGTTCAGGGAAGACAAGCCGGCGGACGGCCTGCATGCCGTCTTCGCCTCGCTGCTCGCGCAGGACGGAATCGGCGAGCCGGAGGCGTTCTATGCCAAGGCCTGCGAATGCATCGGCGAAACGATGAAAGCGGAGCCCAAGGACATCATGGAGTTTTCCAACTGCCTCAAGCCGTACCGTTCCAAGCCGGGCGCCGGATGGAAAGCGGGCCTCTTCATCAGCGCGCTCATCAACGGCAGCGGGCACCGGCATTTCGTGCTGACTGCGGGTGGAGCTGGCCAGCCGCTGGATTACCTCGGATTCCGCAATAACAAGAACCTGGTGGTCATCGGCCATGCGGGAGGCCGCCTTGGATGGGAGATGTCTGGCGGCTCGATTTACGTGGACGGCGATGCCGGCAGTGAGGCCGGCGGCCGGATGATTGACGGCAAAATCTGGGTGCAGGGCGACGCCGGCGAGCGGGCCGGATGCTGCATGCGCGGCGGCCTGCTGCACATCAGGGGGAAGCCGGGCAGGGAAACAGGGCACCAGCGGCAGGGCGGCACCATCCTGGTCGGAGCCACGGCCAAGACGCTACAGCGTCTTGGCGCACAGCCGGCCGGCGGGCCGGAGAGTGCGCCAAAAGCCCTCTCCCTGCCTGCGAGCGCGGTGATGGGGACGATCGAAGAGATGGCCGTCCCGGCCCATCATGCGCAGATGGAAGAAGTGACGCGCGCACTGGCCGAAGAGCCGGCACCCTGCGCGATGACCGCAGTTCGGCCGGGGGGCGGGAGCCTCTTTGTTGAGGCAGGCATGAAATCCGCCAAAGGCCACTAGATTTTTTGATAATATTTTTCTCCGTTTTAATCATTCTTTTTCCATCCTTTTTTGTTCGTTCTTTTTCCCCGCCACCCGACCCCTTTTAATATCTCGCCGAGGTGGATTTCGCGATGGACAAGATGAAAAACAGCTCGCAGAAAAGCGATGCCGAACGCATTTCGGCCATTTTCAAACCGCCGGCAAAGCCCTTGGCCCGCGGCGCGTGGCTGTGGTGGTTCTGGCTGTTCTTCATCCATGACAAGAACACCAAAAAGACGGGCCGATGCCGCCAAATCATGATATTGTGGTCGGTCAAGAACGATGCAGACATCGCCTGCAACGGCCTGCGGATTAGAAACAGCAAAATCACGCCGGAAGGGAGCGGGGCGGACGGAAAAGACCATGTTCTTGACGGGGCTGCGGCAGCGTGGTATTACGACGGCGCGAGGATGCGCGACGGCGCGGAGTTCGTGCTGGAGAAGTCGAGGATGACGCTCAGCCCCCGGCGGCACGCGCTGGAGGCCCCAGGCGTTACGCCCAGCTCGTTTTCCCTTGAAAATGGCGATTTGGTCACCCGCATAAAGGCCAAAGACGTTGAATTCGAGCTGCGCGCCAAAAAGACCGACAGCCACCCGGCCGTTGGCCCGACATACGGGCATACGCCGCTTATTGGCTCTATGGAAATCGAGGGCACGCGTCTGGAGATAATGGAGTTGCGGGGATGGGAAAAGAAAAAAAGATGGGAGAAGAAAGAAAAAAACGAAAAAAATAAGCCCATCGAGGGCACGGCATATTTTCAGAAAATCCTGCTCGCCGCGCCCCCGGTCGGCAC
>CAYIMK010000009.1:0-11238 GCA_964364595.1 Microcaldota archaeon
GTAATAGGTGGTGTTGTCTGCGCCGCCGGTTAGGCTGGCCGTGATGTTAAAGCTGGTGGCGGTGTTGTAGGGGAAAGCGCCAGAGCCATATTTCCACACGTAGCCCGCGCCGGCTGCGTCCACCACAACGTAATAGGTGGTGCTGGTGGCCCCGCCGTAAATGATTGTGGCCGTGTTGCCGGAAAAATTTGCTTGGGCTAAAATGGTTGTTTTGTCCGAGGCGAGGATGAGCGCACGGGTGGCGGTGGTGGCGGAGGCTTTGGTAATGACGAGTTTTCGGAAGGCTTGCTCGGTTACGATTTTCCAACCGTTATAGGTGGTGTCGCTAGAGGAAGTTGAGCCCAGAGCGGCAGGGGTGTTTATTGTTTCCATGCTGGCCGCGTTCTCCGTGTTCACGTATTTTAGGTTTGTATCGTCGAAGGCGGCGGTAGTGCCTGCACCCGTGTCCACCGTGCTCTCGTGGCCGGCTTCGGATGTGAAGGAGTCCGCTTTGGCTTTGTCCGGGACGTAGCCGGTTGTGGAGGAGGCGAGGATGCCGACCACTAAAGCATCTCCCGCGAGCTGGCCGGCTTGGGAGAGCTGGCTGGATACACCCGCGCCCAGCTTTGCCGAAGTTACGGATGCATCGGCCAGCTTGGCAGTTGCGATGCTGCCGTCCTGGACGCTGCCGGATGAGTGCATGCCACCGCCCATAATCTCACTCCATCAGCTGCTCGCCCGCGAGCTGGACCTGCACGTTTGCCGTGCCGGTTGAAACTTGCGCTTCAATTTCGATTTTTTCTCCTCGTTGGAGTTCGATTTGACAGGTGGACCAGTCGAAGCCGAAGCCGTTCAGAGATGAAAGAAGGTCAATCCACCCCGGAGATTGCGGCGTGCCGGTGATGGTTCTATCCTTGAATTTCACCTTGAAGAGTCCGTAGACGGTCATGTTGTTGTCCCCGGAAATATCGAAAAGAGTGATGCGGTGCCTGCTTTCCTCGACGTAGGAGAATATGACTGCAGGTGTGGTGGTGATGGCGATTTTGCCGGTTTGAATTGCCAGCGGGGTTCCGGTTGGATTGTAGTCTTTCATGTCTATCACCAGAGAATGAACGGGTCGCCTGTCAGGAACGAATGCCATGATGCAGCCAGGACATTTGGCAGGGTGGGAGTTCCGAAAAATGGATTTACGGTCTTAGCGTAGGCTTTTTCAAATGTCGCGGTCTGCTGCGCGGGCGTGAGGGAATTGAAATTAGACGGGAGGGGGACGCCTGCGGTTTCGGCGACGATTTGGGCCTTTGTTTTCAGCGCCTGGTCGATGGCTTGACCAGTGGCAAATCCTTGATTGTAGCTCGATGTTGAAAAGCCCTGGATGGCCCCGCCAATTGAGCCCAGAACAATTTGGGGCACGGCAGAGCCCACGGCATTGCCCGCGCCGGCCGCGAGGTTTTGGACTACTGAAGGCGCGCCCTTTTCGCCCGGGCGAGTGATGAGGTAGAGGATGCCGAGGCCAGCGACAGCTGCGCCAACGAGCAGGAGTCCCGGTGGAATTCTTGGTGCAGCCATGAGAATCACGTTGACTTTTTGGGCGGGGGCGGAGGAGGAGGCGGAGGCGGAGGAGGACTGAAGATGAAGGCTATGGTATTATTTACCGTCTCCATCAGTGCCGCGGCGTTGGCCGCCGCTGCTGCGTTATTCGAGGCTACTGTGCTGGAGCCGCCCACCGTGGGCGCTTGGGAAGTCCAGGCCATGTTGCCGGCCGAGCTGGGCGAAGTGGTTACGCTTACTGGGGTTGAGGAGTAGCCCACGCCGCCCACTCCGCCGACGCCCACGCCGCCCTGAGTGAGGGAGAGGAGAGGAGCGGATTGGGCGAGGCCGGTTTGGAATGTGGCCCCTTCGAGAGTGGCCTGTGCGGAGGCCATGGAGGAGGCGGGCAGGTTGGGGTTGAGGGAGAGACCTTGTCCGCCGTAGCTGGGGACATAGACATTTGCACCGAGGCCCTGATTGAGCACATCACCAATTGCACCCAAGAATGTGCCGGCCGGAAGACCGGACTGGCCAAAGACGCCGGTGGGCTGCACGACGCCATTGACCACGCTTTGAGTGGGCCCTGCGCTGATTTGCGCGGAGCTTGGGGGAGCCTGCGCTGCCAGCTGGGCGGCTGCGGCACTTAGGTCTGTGCTCGGGCCGCTTCCAGCGGTTGAGCCAGCGATGCCGGCCTGGTCATAGCCGGGATTTCCAGAAGCTGAAGCGCCAGACGTGCCGGAGCCGCCCGGCGTGCCGCTGGCCTTGTTCGTGAGGAAAAGCCCCAGCGCCACGGCTGCGACGACCACCACAATCCAACCTCTTCCGGCCATGCAGACGCACCTTTAGATTTTTACTCTGTTGAAGCCCTACTGGGCTGTTGGAAAAATAAAAAAACCTATGCGTCTTCCGAGAACAGGTAGAGGTTCACCGTGTCCGCAGAGGTCAGCGTCACCCAATCGAGCACTGTCAGGTCGTTGGGCACGAAAGGCAGGGGCTCCAAGAGCATGACACCGCTCTGGTTGCCGTCCACAAACCTCTCGCCCATGTGTTCGGCGATGGAGTTCAGGTCCAGGGACACGAATTCAGGCGAGCTGTCCCATGAGAACGAGAGCTGGCTGAATTTTGCGGCTGTGAAGGTGGCGCCTATGGCGATGATTTTTTTGCCGCGTATCAGGTCCCGGTTGAAGCTCATGGAGCCCACAGTGGTCGTCTTCGGCACCTTGAACACGCGCTCGGTGGAGGTGGTGATGCCGTCTCGGTAGACCGGAACAAGCGTGAGCGTGATGCTCGCGCTGGTCTGGCCGGAAGTGCCCATCGCAGCCAGAGTGTTGTAGGTGACCGCGCATTGTAGGGGGAGCTTTGAGGAGTCCACCGTGCAGGGAATTTCGAAAGTCTGGGTGGCGGCCGCGTTGGCGATGGCCGTCAGGGAAACATATTTGCCGAGGCGGCCTTTCCAGTATTTGAGGAGCCGCAGGTCATTGCCGTTGAGGCCCTGCCACACCGGGTCGCCGTTCTTGTCAGTCAGCGTGATGGAAGTGATGGCATCCACCAGGTTGCCGGGGCCCGTGAGCGTTCCGGCCATGGAGCCGGTAAGCTGGCCTTCAAAGCCTGCCAAGTCGCCCGCGTTGGGGATAATCAACGGCGAGCGGGCCTGCGTGTTGGCGGTCAGGGCGACCGTGTCAGAGATGGGACGGCCGTATTTGGGGCGGATGTCCGCGCTGCCATTGGGCTTGGCGCTCCATGCGCCCGGGGCCGGATAGAAACCGTTTTTTCCAAATGCCATAATTTTCACCTTCGTTTTTCATTTGTTGCCCTCGACGGGCAGGAGCTTGCTTACTGGCCGTGCACCTTGGCCGCAATCTGGTTCGCCAGATTCGAGGCCATGGGCAGCGTCACGATGGCGCCGCCGTAGAGCATGGCACCCATGCTCAGGTTGCGGATGATGGGCTGATTCCAGAAGAGGAACGCGCCCAGCGCACCCGCGCCAATCGCCAGATAGGCGGCGTTGAAGCCGGCCAGCTGGGGAATGTATTTCTGCACGAACGGAATGACCAGGGCGAGGACCACGGCCGCGCCGGCCGCATACGCCAAATCCATGCCGACATTCGCCAATCCATCGGTAACGTGGCCGATATCAGGAGTTACAAACGCACCCATACGAAATCACCTATAGAGGTTGCTGGACCGAAGGTATTATGAACAATCTAGGAAACCTTTTATCGAGGTGAAAAAGAAGGATTTACGTCTGAAAAAGATGTATACAGAACCGGCCGGCCGGAATTTTCTATTTTTTCTTTCGGTTTGGAGCATAATAGTCGTGCAGAATGACGGCCATTTTACTTAGGGTTGGTTTTATTTCATCCCAGAGACTCGTTGGCGCTTCAGATTTTTTTTCCATCAAATCACCGTTTTTTCTTTCTTCTCTTTCTTTCCCCAGAAGGGAGAGAGAGAGAGAGAGTGGGCCACATGTGGCTCATCATCATCAGTCATCATCCTAGGGGAAGAAGAAAGAGAAGAAAAAATCACTTTTTGAGGTATTTTCGCTCCACTTCTTCGACGAGAAGTAGGTCTTTTAGTCCCTTTGTTTTCTTCTTGAGCTCCGAGAAGGCCTCTGGCTTCTCCACAGCCAGAACGGCCAGCATGGCGTACTCGATCGCCCCAGAAAAGCCCTCTTCACCGCTCCTAAAGCGGTCTACGAAGGCCTTGTCCACATCATCCCGGATACTTATTCCTCGTTTCATGGTATGCTATCGACATTCAGGTTATAATTAGTTATCCTTAATGTCAGAAGAAGGGGGAAAGAAGAAAGAAATATAAACTGAGGCTGAATTTGTCAGACAATTCCGACTAAGTATGAAAATATGGGCCCCCCACCCCGGCAGATTTGCAGTCCAGTCGAGATGGGGGGGCTCTTTGGAGCGTGAGAATTTGGCAGAGCCACTTAAAAATACCGACGCCGCCGGACCCCGGATTCTGAAAATCCGCACCGACTTCTTCACCCGGCGCCGCTTCCGCATCAAGGCCGCCGACCTTGATATGGACTATGATGAGCTTTTGCGCGAGCTGCTGCGCTTCTACGACGAGATAGGCGATGAGCTCACCAAATGCAAGCTGGAGCTGAGGCAAATCAGGGTCGAGCTCGGCCCCATCAGAAAACGGAGGTAATGGACATGCCATCCCAATACAAACCAGCCCGGGTGCAGGCCTACGAGCACATTAGCGTCTACATCCAACGGGTGGGCCGCCGCCAATTGACTAGAGTCGAACGGATTTCTTTGGAGGCGCAGATACGCCTCAAATTTGGTCTGAAAGAGAAGGTCATCGCCGCCATCATCAAGGACATGGTGGTGGCCGGCGAGCTCGAGCTGGTGGTAACTCTACCTCCAACGGACATGGTCCGCGAGGCGGCCATCCTCGAAGCAAAACCCACGGAGGCGAAACCAAGCCAGGTGAAATCATGATTCGAACATCTGTTCAGTTGAGAGAAGACATTTCAGAGGCGTTTCTTCTCCACATGGGCGGGCGTAGGAATGGGCACGAAAGTGAGATGCTCACCTATGCTGTGCTGGCAGTTCTAGCGTCAGAAAATCCAAAAGAATTTGATAAAATCACCAAAACCCAGCGCCGATTAACTGAGAAGCTTCTCTTCGATTTAGTGAGAGAAAACTACTACGAAAAACGAGGCGATAGGCATGGAAAAAGTGTCGGTGTTTGAATTAATTATCTGCAACGCTCATGTGAGCGCGACGAATCTTAGGCGATGGGGGCGGTGCTGATGGCCTCGCTCTACGATGCCAAATGCCCGGGCTGCCAGCTGGCCCTTGAAGTCAGCGTGGACATTACCAAAACTCCGCCGCTTCTGCACATGCGCCGCAAATTTCCGCGAGAATGCGTCAAGTGCGGCTGCACGGATGAGCGTGCATGCGATGGCGGATGCTTCTGGGTTTCGCTGGACCCGCCGGTCTGCTCCAGGTGCGCGCCGAAGCCGAAAAGAAAGGAGTGAGCGGATGTGGAAAACGCCCTCGGAGCGGCGCGCCTACAAGCGCGTCTACCATCCGTCCATCCCCATGATTTTCCGGGGTGTTTGGGCGGCGTGGAAGCTGGGGCGCCTGCAAGAATTAATCCGAGACAATCTGAGGTGAGCATGTGAATTTGCAAGAAAAAATCAATGAGCTGAAATCCAAGCGCGTGGCCATCGTAGGCGTGCCCGAGTGCGGCAAATCCTACCTGGCCTCCCACCTGAACTATCCGAGGGCAGACAAGGTGATTTACTTCGACAGGGTGGGCGTGTTCCGGCAATACATCACCACCAGCTCCGCCATCCTGCGCATCACCACGACGCCAACGGCCCAGCAGTTTTTCGCCCTGCTCAAGCGCCCGGAGAAGAACATCGTCCTAGACGTGCAGCTGCTGGACGATGACCAGATAGTGGAGTTCATGGACGCGCTCTCCCAATTCCTCCTCTATGGCACGCAGCCGGCCGCCAACCAGTCCACTCTGGCGCCTGTGGCCCAGCATGGCCTCAAAATCGCCCTGGTGGTCGATGAGGCGCCGGACGTGCTCGGGCAGTCTGGCGGCGGCTACTCCAAGAAATTCGCCGTCCTGTGCCGCGCGGGCCGCAATTACGGCATCGAGTATGTGGTGCTCATCTTCCAGCGGCTCCAGGACATGCACAAGCGCGCCCTGGCACTCTGCAAAATCTATGCGCTGATGCAGATTTGCCACCCGCTCGATTTGGAGGAGGCCAGAAAAATCATCGGCGAGCCAGAGGCGGAATTCAAGGAGGGCACCCAGAAGCAGCTGCGCGAGGCCAAGCAGGGCGAATACCTGCTGGTCGATGTCGAGAAGAGCACCAGCGAGTGGGTGCACCGGGAGGCGTGAGCATGGACCCATTTGCAAAAGTCAAGACCATGGTAATGGGCGAGGCCATGACGGACGGCCTGGTGGAGTTGCTCAAGCAGGGCCAGCTCCGAGTCGTCCAGGATGATGGCATCACCATGGTGGTGCACGTGAATTACAACGCCAACAACAACCGAGCGCGCGGCGATTTGACTCTTTCCGGGCCTGTCGCCAGAGCAATTCGTAAAGAGGTGAAAACCAATGTTGAGCTCAAAAATCAAACCCCAGCAGCTGGAGATGCTCCGGCAGATGAAGGCGCGGCACCAGACCTATGCCCAGATGGAGGCGTGGCTCAAAGCGCAGAAGGTCAAGGTCAGCCGGCGCAGCTTGGAGCGCCTCTTCCAGAACAAGACGGCGGCGCCAAAACCCCAGAAGATGGCGGCGCCGCAAGCCCCGCCAGTAGTGGAGGCGCCCCCGCAAAGTCCGGCCCCGCCAGTGGTGGCGTCATTATCGACGGAGACGGCGGCACCAAGCCCCCCACAGAGTGAGTCCATGGTTGCCCAATTCACGCCCGAAGAGCTGGCCGAAATCAAGGCCGAGGCCGCAGAGGCCGCCGCACAGGAGGCGGCCGCCATGGCGAAGCCGGCCAGCGAGCTGGTGCCGGCCTCCAAGCCCATCGAGCTGTCCATGGACGACCTCGAGCCGGCGCCAGCTGGCGCCCCTGGTGCATCGCCAGCGAAGCCGGCCAAGGACCGCACGAAGTGGGCCATGGCCAAGTCGATGGCGCCAAAACTTCTCAAGGTCGAGGAGACGCTGATTAAGCACTTTGCAAAATTCAAGCCCGAAGAGGAGGCGCTGGTCCAGGAACTGCACCAGGCGCTGGTGGTGGACGGCGAGGAGTGCGCGGCCCTCATGTGCTACTATTACATGCCGGAGATGGATGAAAAACTGGAAGCCCTGTGCGTCTTTGCGGCCATGCAGGCGGCCGCGCTCGGCCCGCTGGCGCCGCGCATCGTCGAAAATATACGGGCCGGCCAGAAGCAGGGCGCGGCCGGCCAGAGTTCTACTGGGTGAGCGCATGGCAAATCCAAAAAAATTCGGAAAAATCACGGGGATATACAAAGCCCGGCGGAAGAGGGAAGCCAAGAGGCGCATCGTAACATTCAAGGCCGAAGGCCACCGGGTGAAGCTATGAGCGCGCCCCTGCCGCCCCAGCTCCACGTCCCCATGGTCCCTCCGGCACAGGTAAAACTGTTCGCCATGAAAACCATCCGGGATTTCGCCAAGCAGTATAATCTTATAGTCGTTGAGGACAAAGAAACGATGCGCATCATCAAGGAGTGAGAAAATCGCAAAGAGCATCTACGGCAAAGATTGGGAGCTGGAGGTCCAGCGCATGCTGGGCACTTTTCCAAAAGAGCTCCGGCCGGCCATAGCGGCCTTCGCAGAGCTCAAGCGCCACCAGGCCAGCCCCATCCGCATCGTCAAAATCCTGAGCCACCTGCGCGTGTTTTACAAATTCGAGAAAAAACACCCCGGAAAAAAGGACGCAGCCGACTTTTTCGAGCACTTGGAGCTCCAAGGGCGCAGTCCCGAAACTCTCAATGACTTCCGCGCCATTCTGGCCGCCTTCTTCCGCTGGAAACATCAAATCAAGGACACGCGCCTTCCGCCCGAGCTGGAGTTCTTGGCCGGCCGCAAATTCAAGACTGTGCAGAAGCAGGGCCCCACCTGGGACATTGAGGATTTGCGCGGCTGGGTGGACCACTGCCTCACGCTCCAGGACAAGGCGCTCTCCTCGTCGGTGGGCCTTGGCGGTTTCCGCATCGGGGAAGTTTTGCCCCTGCTCCGGCGCAAGGTGGAAATCATCAATAGAGAGCGTCAGGAATACAGATTTTACGTCGATGGAAAGACAGGCCCAAGAGAAGTCATGGTCATTGACCGCTGGGGCTTCATCGGCCAGCACCTTGACCAGTTCAAGGGCGGCCCTGACGATTATCTCTTTCCCGGCCGCCATGGCCGGCAGCCCACATACTTCGCCAGCGCCAAGCGCCTGCGCCTGGCGGCCCAGCGGGCCGGCATAAACAAGAGATTAAATCCCCATTGGTTGCGCCATTCACGCGCCACGCAGCTGGCCGAGAAGGGCGCCTCCGAGGCGCAGATGTGCGCCTACTTGGGCTGGCGCCCGGGCTCGCGCATGCCGGCGCGCTATCTGCACACTTCCGGCCGGACGGCCGACCTCTTCATCCGGGCGGAGGCCCGGGGCTCGGTGGACGAGCTGGTGCGCTCCCAATTCGGCCAGCTGGAGAGCACCGGCGGCCGTGAGCGGGACGGGCTCTACAAAGAGTTTGTCCAGAGGTTCATCCAGGAGCCCGTCTTTCAGGAGATGGTTGAGCTGCAAAACCGGATGAAGCTCCAAATCCAAGAAGAGATGCACCGGAATTTAACTTTGAAAAATGATGCCATGGGGGAGATTTGAACTCCCGACTTCCAGATTTCTCAAGAAATGCCTTTGTTCGTCATCAATCGCGCGCAAAGCGGGATCTCCGCACTCATAAGCATAATGCCCTTTGTCGAGTTTCCTCGTCTTGGGGCTCCCTTATGAGTCTGGCACTCTAGCCAAACTGAGTTACCATGGCGATATTCAGCGTGGTTATTTCATAGACGCGCCAAAGCATATAAAAGGCCCTTTTGCCATAATATTGCTTGGAATGGCCGGCGGCCGCCCACGGGGTCCTCCCGAGGAAGTTCTGCCCACGGCGCTAAGAATGGACGTGCTGAACAAGCGCGTGATCGGGAACAGAAACGATACCCGCTCGCAACTCGCTATCAAATGACCCGCAAGGGGATGGAGAGGTGAGGGGCTGAAACGGCCCGGTCTTGTCCATGAGCCGTGCAAGGCGCGAATCGCGCCGCTCAGTCGAATGCGGTTAGAACCAAAGGCAGACTATGGCCGGCCGTTCCTCATCTTTCTCCCAAGTTATACTCTTCTTTCATCCAATCTCCACCGCCCGCCAACGTCGATGAATTTATAAATGCTGGCTCGATGTTCCCCTCGACGGCATAAAAAGGCGCTCGACGATTCTACGACGATGGGGGCTTTGCGAAAAGTTTATATATAAGGTAGGTTCAATTCTTTATGTTCGTTTTTAAGAATAACCCCCCTGCCAGGGCCCCAAAAGACCCCTAGCTTGGATGTTAATTGAGGTAGATGCCCATGGTCGAAAAGAGCAGCCGAAACCCGATAGACAAATGCCCCGAATGCGGAAACGCCAAACTCACCCGGGATTATGAGAAGGGAGAGGTTGTGTGCACCAACTGCGGCCTCATCGTGGCAGAGAACATCGAGGACCACCGCCCCGAGTGGCGCGCCTTCGACTCCGAGCAGCGCGAGAAGCGCGCGCGCGGCGGAGCCCCCATCAAGTTCATGCGCCCCAACAAGGGGCTGGTCACTGAAATCGACCAGTACAACCGCGACATCCGCGGCGCCAAAATCTCGCCGAAGAAACAGGCGCAGCTCTACCGCATGCGCAAATGGCACAAGCGCGCCTCCATCGCAACGTCCATGGAGCGCAACCTCGCCATTGCCCTCTCCGAGCTGGACCGCATTGCCTCCTATTTGGGCCTGCCCGAGTCGCTTCGTGAGTCGGCCGCCCTCTTGTACCGCAAATGCATCAAGGCCGAGCTGATTCGCGGACGCCTGATTGAGTCTGTCGTGTCTGCCGTTATCTACGCGACCTGCCGCTTGCACGGAATTCCCCGCACGCTGGACGAAATATCGCGCGTCTCGGGCATCGAGAAGAAGGAAATCGGCCGCGCCTACCGCTTCGTGCGCCGCGAGCTTGACCTCGACGTGCCCCTCACGGACCCCTCGCAGTATGTGCCCAAATTCACGGCTGCGCTCAAATTGTCCGGCCAGGTGCAGGAAAAGGCCATTCAGCTTCTCAAGAAGGCGATTATCAAGGGCCTCATCTCCGGACGCGGCCCGACCGGTGTTGCTGCGGCTGCAGTTTACATCGCCTCGGCCATGAACGGCGAGCGCCGCACCCAGAAGGAAGTGGCAGATGTTGCTGGAGTTACGGAAGTGACTATTCGCAACCGCTACAGAGAGCTGAAGAAAGAGCTGGGCCTTAAAGTAGCGCTCTAGATTCGTTTTGCTTCTTTTTCATCAGGCATAGCGGCGGCCATAGGGCTGGATGGAAACGCTGCCTTGCCTGCCTCAGCCGATTTCCCGATAAACTTTTTTCCGGTGCCCTACGCGCAGCACGGCGATAACCTGAATCCTGTCCTGCAAATCGGCAATCACGCGATAGTCGCCAACCCGCAGTTTGTAATAGGGCAGTTCGGTCAGACGTTCAAAGAAATGGTGCGGGTTCTCGCGGCTGGATTCAAGCTTTCGCACAACTGCTTCCGACACGACGTTCTCGCACTCGTGCAGCCATTGTCGTGCGGCGGGCGAATACAACAGCTCCCAGCGCACACAGACCACCTAGAGCTTTATGCCCAGCTCTTTGGCTACCTGTTCCTGCGTGTAGAACCGCCCGGCCTTGATGTCGGCCACCCCTTTCTTGATGGCCTCGATGTCCTCCGGAGTCAAATCGTCTGGGTTGTCAATGAGTGCGTTGATGACTTCGTCATAAGACTGGCGGGAGTAACGCTTGAGCTTCTGCAGCCGCAGGGCCGTCTTCTTCTTGAGTTGCACCATCGTGGTTTCCATTATAAACACCAATATAAGTTGTTATAAACAAGTTTATAATGATGGGCCCGCAGGGCGGATTCGGAAAGAACGTCAGGTTTTATGCCCTGATTTTCCCCACATCACACCCGCACGTCATAGCGGCAGTCGGCCTCGGGCGGCTTGAATTTGAAGAGAAGCCTCTCAGCAGGCGACTG
>CAYIMK010000010.1:0-11131 GCA_964364595.1 Microcaldota archaeon
CAAAACCTTGCGCTTGGGGACGAACTGGCGCAGGCCGGATGGCGGCGCGCTTTTCTTGAGGTCGGATGGCGTGAAGTAGTTCGCGTCATTCTGCAGCTTCTCCTTGAGGAAGAGCATATCTTTGCGCAGGGCCTGCGCCTCGGTGTTGTTCTGGAATGCGATGCGCGCCAGGTAGCCCGAAATCAGGCGCTCGAGCAGCAGCGCGGCGTGGGAGACCTCGTTGAGGCCCATGAGCAGCTCGGCGTCTGGGTCTGCCTGGAGCGGCAGCGTCTTGAGCTGCTCGAAGAGCTTGCGGGCCTCGGCGAAGTCGACCGGATGGTTGGGCGCGCTGCAGGGGATGTGGATGCCCTCGCCGTATTCGTCCTGAAGGGACTGGATGACGGAATAGGCGCCCAAGGAGTGGATGATGCCGGACATGATGCCATAATAGTAGCCGGACTTAATCGATTTGTCAGTGATGGGACCGGAGAGGTAATCCAGCTGGAAGAACTGCTTGTTGAGCGCATCGTCATCGATGCTGGCGTAGGGGATGTTGGAGCTGTATTTGAGGGCCCAGATGATTGCGCCGCGCGCGTCCGGCTTGGCGCCGACGCCATCCGCGCGGTTGAGGGCCGCGAGAAGCGCCTGTTTGCAGAGCACCGCCTGCTGGCCCGAATCACAGAGCTGACCAAGCGCCAGGGCGGCGTTGCCGACCTCGTCCGGGTTGTTGCTGTTGAGATAAAGGCGCAGGTTCTCCAGCAGCGAGACATAGTTCTCTTCAGTGAGCAGGGAGCGGCCCTGAATAACGATTTTGAGGATTTCTGAGATGGGAGTGGCGGGAGCCACCGGGGCTTTCTGGGCCTTTGTCTCACCGGATGTTGATAGGCTCCCGGTGGATGAGGGGGCGGAATTGGTGGACTCGCGCCCTTCCTGCGCGACCAGATTCACCAACTGGTTTCGGAAAAAAATGATGGACTGGTCTGGCACGTTGGAGCCGAACTGGGTGGACATAATCTGCAGGTGCTCGCGCAGCTTGTTGCGCGCCTCCGGGGAATTGGCGGTCGCCGAGTAGGCCAGCTGGACGAGGCCGGGATTGCCCTTGATGCCATTGATGAAATGGACGTTGTTGTAGTTGAGGCGGTATTTGCCTGCCCCGTCTGAGCTGAACAACAGGTCGAGGATTTTAAGGGCGTTGGCATACGCCTTCTCAGGACCGGTTTCCAGCGAATAGGCGTTCTTGACCAGACCGGCGATGGCCTCCAACCTCTCGCTGACCGATGTGGCTTTCTGGAACTTGGACAGCTGCTGCTGCTCAATGCTGGCGCTTGTGCGCGCGTCCAGCTTGATGGCTTGCATGACGAACATGGCAATCCCCCCTATTTGAGATAAACGCGATAGTCGGCGTTATTCTGGAACTCGGATGTTGGAATGATGCGCTGGACCGCGCTCCCGTCCCGGTCAAGTTCGAAGAGGATGGGGCGGGCGGCGTCCTTCGGCAGGATGGAGCCGTCGTAGAGATGGGTGGAGCCGTCGTAGAGCAGGGGAAGGGACTTTGTGCCGGGGCCATTGAGGGTGAAGGAATAGAGCGAGTTCTGGATTGTGCCCAGGAACTTCTTGGTGGATTCGGCATCCCGATCCACCATGGCATCGACGTAGATATTGTTCTCGCCATGATGGAAGATGGTGAGCTTGCTCAGCGATGCGTCAGTATCGGTGGTCTGGACGCCCAGATAATCTTTGAAGAAATCAAGCTTGAAGAGGGCAGGTTCGAGTGTGTCCACATATTCTGCCTTTGTTTCTGTATCGCGCGCGATGTCACCTATGATGAGCGTGCGCCACTTTGCCTGCTCGACTGGGGGCAGCGCATCGTACTGGATTTTTTCCTGCTCCTTCTTCTTCATCATTGGGTTCTTCTGCAGAAGAGACTGCAGGTAGATTCCGCGCAGCATCGCCTGGTCGGCGGGTGAGAGGGAAAGGTATTCCTCCGGGCTGAAGGAATAGGTCAACGTATCACCATCACGCTTTAGCGTGCGCTCGAGGCCGTTTGGCTGGGTCGGGTCGGTGATGAAGAAACCGGGCCGGGCCGGGTCGAGCGATTGGTAAACCCCGGCGACATTCACCGGGATGCTGCGGGCCAGGACCTTGGTGTCGTCTTCGACCAGGGATTTCCCATCCGCGCTGGGGACCACGACCTCGGCCTTCTTGGCGTGCGCCCCTTTGGTGAGGGGGGCGTATACGATGTTAGTGGATTGAGACAAGTCAATCTGGCCAGCCGCATTCTTGATGACCTTGGAGGGGAAGACTGTGGAGGACCGGCCACGGTAGATGGGGCCCAAGTCGAGCGGCACCGGCATATCGCCGATATCGCCGCCCGCGCGCATGCGCACCTCGCCCTTGAGCGGGATGGTTCGCTTGAGCGGGAAGATGAGGCCGGCGTCTTTTTCGAGCATATCCATACTGAGGTTGGCAGGGAAATCGATGGCCCCGGAGCCAGTGATGCGAGTCGCGTAGGTCTCGCCGTCGTCCCACACGGGATTGGCATATGATTTGGCGAAGAGCAGGTAGTTGTCCGAATAGGCCAAATCAAAACTGAAGACGTAGGAGGTGTACCTCGTGGCCGGGGTCGACGCGTCCTTCTCCACGCCGGTGAGTGCCTGCGGCTCGCTTATGCCAGTAATTTGGTCGTCTGAAATCTCCTCTAGGCGCTTCTTTGGGAAGACGGACAGGGAAACTTTCCACGGATCCGCCGGACTGGAGGAACCGACCGTCTGTGAATAGAGGATGGCTCCGTTGAGCGGATTGGCGAGGGCGAATACTTTGGGGAAGTTGGGATTGGAGGTGGCGTCGTTCTCCACGCTCTTCTCAGAGCCCTCCAGCGTGCTGCGGATGGCCACGCTGGCGGACACGGAAAGAGAGGAGCCACCCTGCGACGCGGCCATCTCAGAAACCTGGAGTTTGGAGGAGGTGTTGAGGGCGAGGCCGATGATGCGGTTGCTCTCCAGAATCAGGACAAGCGGGTGGGTGAAGAGCTCGACGTGCGAGTCGGGGGATTTCTTGCGGGAGATGACCCAGGCGTCGAAGCGCTTGAAGTCCGCATCTTTGGCCAGGTAGTAGGCAGGCTGGCCGGATTTGTCCGCACCCTGGGTGAGGATGGCGCCCGTATCCGTTGCGTCCCTGGGGATGAGATGGGGCTTGGAGGTGGGCGCGCCGCTTTCGCGCCCATAGAGATTGCGGTCGTATTGGGCATGGAGCGAGCGGAGGCTCCCGTCGGTGTCCATGCCAATCTCGTCATGGATTGACTTGACGGCGCTGACCTGCGCTTCGGAATAGCCGATTGAGCGCAGGAAGCCGGAGATGGAAGCGTTTGGATTCTGCTCGAGCATCGTGCCCATATTGATGAAGTTGAACTCCATGATGGAGGCCAGCTGGTTGATGGAGATTACCTGGGATTTGAGCGGCTTGTTGAGCGTGCGGATGGAAGGGACGTTGGTCGCCAACTCCCCGCCGGGGAGAGTGTTCATATACACCAGAGTGAAGGCGCGCCAGTTCTTGTGCAGATCCTTCTTCTTCGCCTCGCTCACCGAGAGGTTGACGCTCTTGACATTGTCCAGCGAGGATGGCTGGCCGGGGAAGAGGATGCCCGGTATGTCCAGCGTGTCCATGATTTCGAACGCAGTCATCACGTGCTCAGGCGTGAAGCCCGCCGGGGCCACCCGCTCGTTGGTGGACGAGGCGAAGGTGGGCGGCATGCGCCCGTCGGGAAACATCCTGCGCATGACCTCGACCCAGCGGCGCAGGCTCTCCTGGCTTTTGTCCTTGGCCTCTATCCCCAAGTCGGCGCAGACCTGCATCGCGTCCCCGGTCGATTTGGCCAGCAGGACGGCGGAGAGCCGCTCCGAGTCCAAGTTGCCGCCGTAATCGTGGGTGAGAATCTGGGCCGGGCCGGAGGCCAGCACGCGGTTGGTGCAGAGCCATTTGAGCCAGTCAGAGTTGGTGGAAACAGGGGCGCCCATGTCCTTCAATTTCTTGCGCACCTCAGACACCTTGGCATCGAAGTCGCTCCCTTTGAACACGCCGGTGAAGTCGAGGCTGCTGGCCTTGGGGGTGAGAGAGACCATGAAATTGGAGGCAGTCTGGCAATCGGCCTGCGGGAATCCGAGCTCCGAGGCGGCCTTTGCAAGAATCTGCTGGTAGACGTCGACCTCGCGGATGCGGATGTCCTGGACTTTGAGGTTATGGAACTCGGCGGCGAAGGGCCGGAGGACGGAACCGCCTTTCAGCTTTTGGTAGATGGTGGAGAGTGAGACGGATTCCAGATTTTGGGAGGCGAGGTCGAGTGGGACCGTTGCAGAGATGGAGGATTGGGTGGAACCCGTGCCACCCGCAGAAGACAGGCCGATGGAGAGCAGACGGGTGAGCGTGGAGAAAGTGGAGATTGAATCCGAGGCATAGGCCGCCTGTTTGAGGGGGTCGGAGTCCGAGAGGTCGGCCAGTGAGAGGCGGGCCAGCATCAGGAGCTGGCGGACGCAGCCTTTGAGGCCGGGCTCGCCGGCGTCGAGCATGGCCTTGACCGACTGCACACACTTGTCCATCTTCACTTGGGAGCTGAGCCGCAGGTCCGGGCTCTGCAGGTTCTGATTCTCCAAGGTGTATGTCGCGAGGATGCCCAGCAGATCCTGCGCAGACTGCGGGAGCTGGCTTGGGCTGAAGCGGCGCGAATTGACGAAATCGTCGCGCAGGCGGTCGAAGAGCGGGTCGACACCCCCGCTATTGTTGGTGATGAAGAGACCGGAGATAGATGAGTAGCTGAACTTGAGCTCGCCCAGGGTATTGGCGGCATCGGGAGGCTCGGCGCGTTCCGTGTCCAGCCAGGAGTGGAAATCCCCTAGAGTGAGTTCGGAGACGCTCGCGGGGCCTACATTGCGCTCAATCTCGATGAAATACTCAAGGGCCTTGGTCTGGGCTGAGATATAGCCGGCGCCGAACATCGAACTGATAGGGGGCGCAGGAGTCTGGCCGAGCTGCAGTGCGCCCGCATCACCCCGGCGGGGCACGGCGAACAGGGCTGACGCCTCGTTGGCAGCCCAGAGGCGGCTGATGGCCATGCGCACATCGAACGGGCTGTAGAGGGGGGCGGCTGAGTCGAAGCCCGGAGCCGAGGCGGCTCGGATGTGAAAGATTCCCACCGGCGCGTCGTCCGTGCCGAAGAGCCGGCGACCGTCCTCCCCGCGCTCGCTCCACTCGAATTGAAGGAAATCGGGCTTTCCACTGGCGGCTGTGCCGAAGAGCCCTGACTTGAGCTGGAGATTAAGGTCTGCCATCCAGTTGGGGAACGCAGTGCGGATGAAAGCCGATTGTGTAAGCGGAATCGCCAGCTCGAATGGCTCGCCCTCCAGCAGGGCGGCTCGCAGGCCGGAAACAAGTGCAGGCGCGAAACCGGCGGGGGGCGAGGAGAACGACGCGCGCAGGGGCTCGAGGCGCAGATAGAGGAAATCCTCGAACGCTGGCCGGACCTGCTCGGAAGTGAGAGTATTGGAGAGAGTGGCACTGAGTGAAGATGACTGGGATGGCCGACGAACGTACATGGACGCGCCTCAGGGAATATAGGGGATGAAAAGAATTAAAAGCTGCCCATCCCGCACTATGACGGAGAAACCGGAATGGTGCAGAGAGAGGGCACAGGCACTGGATTTTTAAATGATGAATGATGAATTTAATGTGGTAGATAAAAATGGTAACGTGTAACTTTAGAAAAGGGGGCGCCGTTGTGGCGAAGACCGCTGTCCTGACGGCATTCGCGGCGTTTACGATGCTGACCAGCCCCTTGCTTATCCAATCCAAAGAGGGCGCACAGGCCGGCGAGAGGGCGCATGAACGGAGCGGGAAGAAGACCAAGACCGTTCCTTCCGCCAACCGGACGAACCCCAAGACCCTGACCGCGGTGGCGGACAGCTCCAGGAAGGATGCCCTGACAGACTGGAACAAAGAGGATTTGCTTCGAGGATATTTGTATTGCTTTAGTTCGGAACAGACCCCGGATGATTTCAAAAGGTGGCTGGAGAGGATGGAGCTGCCGGAGCCAACGCCGAATGATATGGCTAACATCATGAGCATCAAGGATGTGGATAAACCACTAAGCCTAATCCTTGGTGGAAGCTCCTGCTTTGTCACGGGGAGTTGGGATTTCAGGCATAAGGTGCGTATGGTAAGCATATACGTCAAAGACACGCGGCGCAAGGTGGGCGTCGAGAGCCGGTTCCGGCCATGGAACCCCTTTGAGATTGACACTTCCCTGCCGGAGCACAGCCATATTCTCGAATCCCGGAATCCATCCTTCGGCGAGGTCAAAGCAGATACCACCAAGGATGGCAAACCCATCGACCTCAAACACATATTCTTCAAGCGGCTGGTGGGCGACGTGGATGATGCCGCCAAGGACAGCAATCAAGTCAAACGCAAGTGAGCATCCCAAAGCGCGCCGCCCTCCGTGCGCAGCTATATTCTTAATCCCCCTCCGCCCAAAGAGCGGTAGATGATTCCCACGCCACTAACCCGACCGATTTTACATGAAGATGCTGAGGGGCTCCAGCTGATTTATCCACCCGGCACCAGGACGGCTCCGGCTATGCGCATGGACGTCCCGCTGAGCAGGGCCGTGCCGGAGGGCGCGCAAATCATGCTGTTCGAAGCCAAGGCATATCCCCAGCTTGACGCACGGACGCTTGTGGATGGATATACCGGGTTCGTCCAGACAGCCCGCGAGACTCTGGCACAGGAAGGATTCGCAAATCCCAAAAGCCTGGAGCAGTTGCACAAAACTGTGGAGGCCGCGCTGTCCATTGTCTGGAGCCGATATACCCAGGCCAATACGGCCACTCTGCTGGAGGGCGAGGCCGCCAAATCCCCCACACGGGACTGCGACACCAGCAGTTACGATATGATGGGCATTCTGAGTGGAGCGGGGGTGAAGACCCGCCTTGTCGTGGTGCCCGACCACATGTTCATCAAGGTCATGCTCCCGGACCTGGGCGCCCCGGGGTCCGCCCAGTCGTTCTACATCGAGACCTTGCGGGACCGCGACGGCCCGCTCTTCACCTGCTACGAGAGCGAGGCCAGGATGCGCGAGCGCTATCCGCTGGTCTATGGAGAATACGAATTCTCGCCGCAGCTGCCCACACTCTACCTGCAGCGGGGCATCGCGTTCCTCAAGGATGGACAGAGCGCGCTGGCCGAGGCCGATTTCGACCAGGCAATCGCGCGGCTGCCCGGCTTCGCGGATGCATATTATAACCGGGGCCTGGTCCGGACTGCGCACGGGGCGCCCGGGCTGGGCGCGCAGGATTATGAGACCGTAGTGCGCCTTCTGGCCGGGGCGTGGGACACGCGCCTGGGTGAGTCGGCCTATTACAATCTGGGGACGGCGCGCCTGAATATGCAGCAGCTGGAAAAGACAATTGCGGCTTACACCGCGGCAATCGGCATCGGCGAGCGGCTCGAGGGGGCGGAATTGGATGGGCCGCGGCCGAGATATCTGGATGCGTATTACAACCGAGGCATAGCATATCAGCGCAACGGAGACGAGCAGAAGGCGCTCGAGGATTTCAGTGCCATCATCGCGCGTGACCCTGATGATGCTGACGCCTATTTCCTGCGCAGCCGCATCTACCTCGCTCGCGGGGAGAGCGAACTGGCGCAGGAGGACCTCGACCGGTGCCGCAAAATCCGGCAGGGAAAAAAAACAGAATAGAAATTCAAGAGAGACAGGGAAAACTCTCAAGGCCACCCGCTCTTATCGGCCCGCCCGGCAGCGGGTCGTTTTATTTTTCGTGCCTGCTATATTTTCGTGCCTGCTATATTTAGTGGACGGTGTCATCCTCGCTTTGAGGAGGCGCATTGGGCTTTGGCGGGGGCCGTGTGGTGGGCGAGACTCCTCCCGATGCAGGATATAGCGGATACTCGAAGCTGGATTCTGGCAGGGGTTTGGGGGCGCCTTCGTTGGACATGAGGGGAATCAGGGCACTGAGAGTGAGGCGCAGATTGTTGAACGAGCTGCCAGGCTCCATCGGCATGTAGTTGACTTGGAGGTTGGCGCGCAGAGCCCACTGGTCCACCACGTTTGGGAGAAGGTACTCGACCTGGGAGCGCAGGTTGGGGAAATAGCCAATAAATGGCGCGCTGAGATACACGCCGACCTTGGCCGAGGATTTCCCAAAACCATCGTTGTAGCTGGCTGAACCCTCCAGTCCCACATTCTCAACATGCAGGGCGTTTAGGTTGAACTCCCCCAGGCCGCGCAGGGCGGCGGAGAGCCCGGCCGGGGAATCGAGGATTTGCCAGGTTGCGGCCGTTTTGAGGCCCACCAGCGGGAGCTTGGCGGCCGCGCTGTTCAGCTGCGGAGCGCGCTCGTAGAGCGCATTGAGAAACTCAGAATCGGAGATGCCGGCGCCTTCTTTGGCTTTCTTGCGGATTTTGGAATAGCCCCATGGAAGCAAGGAGGTTGGCGGAAGGATGTTGGCCTCGTAATCGAACCAGACGCGGTCCGAGAATTTGATTGGGTCGGGGTTGTAGAAGCGCAGGGAAATGTCCGGAAGGGGGAAGGCGGCGGTCAGCGGATCGGAGGAGCTCTGCGTGCGGTCGACGATGGTGTTTCTGCCCACCTCCAGAGACGTGTCGCTGGTGTCCCGACCGGTATAGTTGAGGAAGAGGTAGGCGCGCAGGTCGTTGAAGCTGAGCAGGAAGGTGTCCAGCGTGCCGCCTGATTTGGAGACCTGGTCGACCAGCCATATGGCGTTGTCGCACATGGCCATGCCAGGGCCGTCCCCGTAGCCCTCGAATGCGCCGCGCAGCTGCTTGATTGTGTTGATGCTGTCCACGAAGTTGGAGCCGGATGGGGTGTTCGCCTGCCGGTAGGCCTTGTTCGCGAGGTCCATCAGGCCGTAATCCAGCTCGGTTTTGTGGGGGTTGAGAGGGGAGGCCATGGCGAAGAAGAAATCAAAACGGATGTCGAACGCGCTCGTGGCGAGCGGGGCTTTCACGGTTTCCATCTGGGCTGCCCCGGGCGGGACGGGAGTCTGGTCTTTCGCGACCTGCCTGGCACGGCCCAGAATGTCCCAGGTGAAGCCCACACCGGCGCCCAGCATCTGGCCGGCGCGCATGTCTATGGAGGAGCCGGGCAGCTGAATATCCAGCTTGTTGAAGATTGTAAAACGCAGGTTCATGTTGTCCGGCAGCGTGGTGATGCCGAACAGCGAATTTGTGTCGAGGTTGAGGCCGTTGAGCTCGGCGGACTTGCGCAGCGCGTGCAGGGCGTCGAAACCGCTCTTGCCAAGGATGGCGACCTTCTGGGGCGTGTCGAAGGAGAGGTTGAGGAGATCACCCAGATAGTAGGCCGCGTGCTTCTCCGAGAGCTGGGCGGTGGAGCGGTAGAGGCCGTCCAAGCGCGACCAGTTGGCCGAACCGGAGGACTGCTGGTCGCGGCTCATGCGGTAGCCGTCGGAGGCCAGTGAATAGTAGTTGCTGGAGAACATGTCCACATTGAAGAGCCAG
The DNA here is from genome assembly GCA_964364595.1 of Microcaldota archaeon. GTDB lineage: Archaea > Micrarchaeota > Micrarchaeia > Anstonellales > Anstonellaceae > CAIXYX01. The sequence continues at coordinate 9,526 of CAYIMK010000010.1, forward strand.
AAGGGCATGCCGCCATTCTTGATAATCTCGTCCTTGGTAGTGCTGAACCGGATGACCTTCTGTGAAGAGCCGTCCGGTTGGGGCACATAGGCCACGTTAAGGTACTGGTCGAGAACCATTGGGTCGAGATTGGACTTGAGGAAAGCGTCGTGGTCTGGCAGGAGCAGCGAGCTCCACTGCACGCTGCCGGAGCTGCTGACCTGCCCCAAGGCGCCGAAGTAGTCGAGACTGAAGCGGCTGATGCGCGCCTGCAGCTCGCCCGGCTTTGGCAGGCCGTCGAAGATATGGGTGAACCAGATGGAATTGTCATAGATGTAGGAGTTACCGAACATCCGGCCGAGGTCCCTGGCCATGATGCCGGACTTCCAGCGCTCGCCAGTGCCCACCTCATTGGTGTTTGTGTTGGAGGCGAGCAGGGAGAAGGCCTTGACATCGCGTCCAACGAGAGATGAGAAGGTCTGCGCAGGGATGATGCGCAGATAGGAACGGTCTTGACCTGGGAGCGTGATGGCGCTGCCCCGCAGGTCGCTGATGCCGGGCGTGATTGTATATATCTCGGTGTTGGAGCCTGTCTTCGGGTCCAGGGAGGTCGGGGCGTTGATGGAGACGCTTGCGCCCAGCACTTGGGACTCGTTGGAGAGGGTGAGGGGCTTGCTGATGTGGACAGCGAATTCCTTGGTTGAATTATTGTAATCGATTTTGTCGATCTTGGTGTCGGCGTCGTTCGCCTCCAGCACCAGAGAGCGCAGCAGGGCTGAGAATGACGTTGGTTCCACCTCCAGCACGGACTGGTCAGGGTGAATCTGCACGTGCCAGATGACGCGGTTGTCGATTAGGTTGGGGTTGATGGAGTTCTGCTCGGGATGCGATTCCTTGAGGTCGACATAGGCAGAATAGGAGATGATGGACTTGGACGGGGGGAGGATGTTGAAACCGCGCCCGACGCAGGAGAGGGCCTGCTGGATGGCGGCGCACCCCAGCATTGCCGTCTCGTAATCCGCGTCTTTTTTGGAGTATTTCTTGATGACGTTGTTGCGCTTGTTCTCGGATTCGGTGTGCGATACGGCCATATCGAACTCCTGCGTGTTGTCGAACGCCCGAGCCAGGATGTACCCTACCGCGACCTTGTTTTGCAATGATTCAAGCGCGGCTCGCGCGCCCCGCTCGCCCTGCTCGAACTGGCGGATCACATTATCCCATTCAACCAGCATGCCCTTCAGTGATTCGTCCGCGCCCACCGGGCTTTTGGTGGAGATGGCAGACACGTAGGCAGACAGTTTGGCGCGCGCATCTGTCACAAAGGCCGACTGGTCCTTGGGAATGTCCTTGACTGTGGAGAGCAGCCGCGTGCCCATATCCCGGATTTGACGCATCTGGGATAGCAGGATTTCATCTGAGAGCTCGGAGGAGAGGAAGACACTGCTGGTGTAGGAAACGCCAAGACACTTGGATGCGTTCAGGCCGTTCTCGGCCGCGAGCGTGGTATTGATGGACAGCATCCTGGATTTAGACTCGCCGGACATGTCGGCATAGCCCACCACCACGATGCTGCTGTTGGGGCTCCCGTCCCCCCATACCTGGCGGTAGAAGAGGCGGATGGCCTGTG
>CAYIMK010000011.1:0-10449 GCA_964364595.1 Microcaldota archaeon
AGCCCGGATATTCGTTTCCCTGCCGCTCAAGACCAAGCTCATCGCCCACGCGGAAGACGTGGCCGACACGCGCTCTGTGCGCGAAGAGGCGCCCGACCCGCTGAAGGGCGCGACAGCGCCGCCGCGCCGCAGAATGCCGCCGCGCCGCCCGATGGGTGGCGGTGGAGCCAGGCCCGGCCCGCGCCGGCACTAATGAGGTTATAGTATGGCAATCATCCGCAAAAAAGAGCTCAAAGCCATGGACACGACGGCCCTGACGGCCAAGCTTGGCGACGTCAGAAAAGAGCTCAATTCAGAAAGAGGGCTTGTGAAGAGCGGCGGGCGCTCCTCCAACCCCGGAAAAATCAGGGAGCTGCGCCGCACGGTTGCGCGCATACTCACGTTCATCGCCCAGAAGGGCGAAGTCATCGCGCCGAATGCGCTCAAGCGGCCCATGAGCCGCAAGACAGAGGTGAAACCAAGTGCCTGAAATCTGCTCCAAGTGCGGCTTGCCACGGGAAATCTGTGCCTGCGACATCCTCGACAAGGAGGATGTGCGCAAAATCCGGGTGTTCGCGACCAAGAAACGGTTCCGAAAACTCGTCACGGTCATAGAGGGCCTGGATGAAGAACGGCTGGATGAATGCGCGAAGGAGCTCAAGACCAAACTGGCCTGCGGCGGCACCGTCAAGGAAGGCGTCATCGTGCTGCAAGGAAACCATTTGGCGAAAATCAAATCGCTCCTCATGGCGCAGAACTATCCGGCTGAGAGCATCGTCATCATCCCCGGCCTGAACTGAAGAGAAAGGAAAATGACCGGCCCGTGAAAACGGCCCGGCTGGCAATTCGCACGCAGAGAGGGAAATCCCATGGATCCGATAATGGTCGAGGAATGGCGGGGCTTGCGCCTGCGCGTCATCGAGGCAGCCAATCCAAAACAAATCGGCCTTGGTGGCGTGCTCGTCGATGAGGGCGTGCGCACACTCGAGATTCGCAAGACGGACGGAACCGTGAAGAAAATCCCAAAAGCAGGCACCCGGTTGCGAGTGATGGATGAGAAAAAAATGATAATCGATGCGGGCGAGGCGCTCATGCGCTCGGTTGACCGCACCAAGCGGCTCTACCGAAAAATCATGAAGAAATGAAAAACGAAAATGAAACGAAAAATGCAAAAAGAAATGCATGAAAAACAAATGCAATGAACGAAAAATGCAAAAACCAGACAAATGGAACGTGACCATTATGAGTTCAAGCAGCACCCAACGGCCGCTGTCCACGCGCGGACACATCACCAGCGGAGTGGTCGTCTCAGACCGCGCCAAGCGCACGGTCATCGTGCAGCGCGACATCGAGACCTACATCCCGCGCTACAAGAGGTACGCGCGCTCCATCTCCAAGACGCCGGCGCACAACCCAGAGGAACTGGGCGCGCGCATGGGCGACGTGGTGGAAATCGCGGAGTGCCGCAAGATTTCCAAGACAAAGGCGTGGATTGTCACCAAAATCCTCCACCGCGGGCAGGGCCGGCTCGAGCCGGGCCAGGTCAAGCCCCACGATGCGGGCCAGTATGTGCGCGAGAACGTCGGGAAGGCCCCGGCCAAAGCCGGTGCGGGCGAAAAAGCCGGCGCGAAAAATTAGGAAAGACTGGATTTGATGCTGAAAAGTTAGGTGTTGTGTATGAAAGGATTGGGCGCAAGAGTCAACAAAGGCCTCCAAGTCGGCTCCAGGATAGTGTGCAATGACAATTCAGGCGTCAAGATAGTGCAAATCATCGGCACAAAGGGCGCCAAGGCGTCCAAGGCCATGTACCCCAAGGTCGGCGTCGGCGACATCGTCATCGTGTCCGTGAAAAAGGGCACGCAACAGATGCGCAAGAAAGTGCTCAAGGCGCTCGTCGTGCGGCAGAAGCAGATATTCCGCCGCCCGAACGGCATGCGCATCATGTTCGAGGACAACGCGGTCGTCATCATCGACGACGCCGGCCTGCCGGTGGGAACAGAAATCAAGGGATGCGTGTCGCGCGAAGTCGCGGACCGCTACCCGAAAGTGGCGGCCATCGCCCCGGCCGTAGTGTAAAAGATGAATGATAAACAAGCATGAATGAGCGAACAAGCATAACGAGAACCGTGATTATCATGTTCAACTCGATACAGCCCCGCAAACAGCGCAAAGACCGCTACAACGCGCCGCTTCACGCGCGCAAGCAGCTGATGCACGTGCACCTGAGCAAGGAGCTGCGCGCCAAACTCGGCATCACGCGGCGCTCCATGCTGGTGCACAAGGGAGACAAGGTGCGCCTGCGCGTCGGCACGGAGACCGGCAAAATCGGGGCCGTCATGCGCGCGGACTACAACCGGCTCAAGGTGTTTGTGGAGGGCTTCGTCAACAAGACCGCGCGCGGCGTGGAAAAGCTGAAAGCGCTGGAGCCGGCGAACCTTGAAATCATGGACGGGGACTTCGCCAAGAAGGACCGCGCCGAAATCATCGCGAGAGGAAAGAAAAAAACAGGAATGAGCACGGCAGCAAAAACAAACATGCCCCCGGCCGCCAAGACGAACATGCCCGCCGCACAAAAACCGGCGAACGCGACAAACACGCCCGCCGCGCCGGCAACGAAAACAAATTGATGGAATTGATGACAGTCATTTGAGATGATATTTATGGCTAAACGAGGAGGCTCAAGACATTACAAGCGCCTGACCGTCCCCACCAGCTTGCCTGTTGTGGGCCGCAAGCACATCCACTGGCTGCTCTCCCCCAAGCCTGGCCCGCACCCGCGCAATTCGGCGCTGGCGCTGGGCGTTCTGCTCCGCGACTCGCTGCATGTCGGAGTGGATTTGCGCGAAGTGAAGAAGTCGGTCGTGACCGGCTCAATCAAGGTGGACGGCAAAATCGTGCGCGACATCCGCCGCCCGATTGGACTCATGGACATCATCGAAATCCCCAAGATGGGCAAGACATGGCGCATGCAAATAGCAGGAGGCCGCCTCTCGCCCAAGGAAATCGAGGGCGCGCTCGCAAAGCACAAGCTGTGCAAGGTGACCGGCAAGCGCACCATCACGGGAAAACAGGTCCAAATCACATTGCACGACGGCCGCACCATGAAGGCGGACGACAGCGTCAAGATGGGCGCGACGCTCGCCCTCAGCGTGCCGGCCTTCAAGATTGAGAAGCAGCTGGCCATGGCGCCGGGCGTGCGCTGCCTCATCACCAAAGGCAAGCACGCGGGCGAAATCGCGGTGCTGGAGAACGTCATCGAGCGCGTCGGGTCCATGGACTCGGAAGCGAAGATGAAATCCGGCGGAGAGAACTTCATCACGGTCACGAAATACCTGTTCGTGGTGGATGACCAGTTCGCCTAGAATGAAATGTTTTGTAAATGACATTTATCGGGAGATTCATATGGAAAACACGCAGAATCCGATGCGGCGCATCGTCATCGACAAAATCACGCTCAACATCGGCGTGGGCCACAGCGGCGAGGACTTGGAGAACGCCAAGACGCTCCTGGAGCGCCTCTCCGGCCGGCACGCGGTGGAAACGCTGGCCAAGGTGCGCAACCCCGTCTTCAAAATAAAGAAGGGCGACCCCATCGGGGCGAAGACCACGCTGCGCGGCGCCGAGGCGCTCGAGTTCGTGAAGAAGGCGCTGCATGTGCGTGCGTTCAAGCTTCCCAAGCGCTCCTTCGACAAGGAGGGGCACTTTTCGTTCGGCGTGCCCGAGTACATTGAGTTCCCGGGCGCCAAATATGACCCTAAAATCGGTATCATCGGCTTCGACGTGTGCGTCACCCTGCGCCGGCTGGGGGGGGCGCGCGTGTCGCGCCGCAGATACGCCCGTTCCGACATCGGCAAAGCCCATCGGATCAGCAAGGCGGATGCCCAGGAGTTCGCGACAGCGTCCTTGGGCCTCACGCTCGTCTGACACCCGAGGTGTTCCTAATGACAACGACGAAGACAATCAAACCGCTCCCGCTTGAATACCGCTTCAAGGGCAAGGCCATGCGCAAATGCCGCTTCTGCGGCACGTCCAGGGGCATTATCCGCTCTTATGGGCTGCGCATCTGCCGGCGGTGTTTCCGCGAAGTCGGCGAGAGAATAGGTTTCAGAAAGTTCTAGAGGGAGATGTGATGGTTTCCAAAGATTTACTGGCTGACGCGCTTAACACCCTCAAGACGCACGAGATAGCGGGCAAACCCGACTGTGACGTGCGGCCTTCGAAGATGGTGCGCGAGACGCTCAAGATATTGCAGGCCAAGGGCTACATCGGCGACTTCGAATATGTCGACGAGGGCAGCACGGGCCACTTCCGCATCAAGCTGCTGGGGCGCATCAACCAGTGCGGCGCAATCAAGCCCCGCTACCCCGTCAAGAAGACCGAATGGAATTCATGGGAGCAGAAGTTCATCCCCGGCGTGGGATTCGGCACGCTGATTGTCAGCACGCCTAAGGGGCTGATGACCAACGAGGAGGCGAAAACGGCCGCAACTGGCGGGCGTCTCATCGCCTTCATTTACTAGGGATAAACATGGCAAAATCACCCCAAATCACCCACCAGCTGCCCGTGCCTTCCGGCGTAACTATTACGCTCGGCGAGAACGGCCACACCATCAAGGCGGCCGGCAAGTCGGGCAAGGTGGAGCGCATCGTCAAAATCGACGGCGTGAAGGCAGCGGTGGCCGGCTCGAACATCGAGATAACGGGAAACCTGCGCGAGGCAAACACGCTCCGCGCCCACTTCGCCAACGTGCTCGAGGGCGTGCAGAATGGCTACAAGCGCAAGCTCAAAATCGTCTACGCCCACTTCCCGTTCTCGCTCGAGGTGAAAGGCAAGGACATTGTAATCAAGAATTTCCTGGGCGAGAAGCAGCCGCGGCATGCCGACCTCATCGGCCAGACGAAACTCGAAATCAAGGGCGCGGACGTGATGGTCAACGGCGTGGACATCGAGGAGGTCGGCCAGACAATCGCCAACATCCGCCAGGCAACGCGCATCCGCAACCGCGACTCGCGCGTGTTCCAGGACGGCGTGTATCCGGTAGAATTGTAAGCATAGAATGACGAGGAGATATTCATGGCTCTCAAGAAGAAACGCCTTCCGAAATTCCTGCGCCCGAACTACGGGCGCATCAGCCGCTCGCGCATCGGCCTGTCATGGAGACGCCCGCGCGGCATTGACAACAAGAAGCGCATCGGCGTGGCCAAGATGGGCTGCTCGCCCATGATCGGCTACGGCCAGTCGGCGGACGTGAAGGGCCGCCACCCATCTGGAGTGTATGAAGTTTACATCGAAAATCTGGGGCAGATGGAGAAGTTCGACGCCAAGAGCGCGCTTGCCGGGCCAGAAGGCACATCGCCGGCCAGAGACGGGACCAAATTCGCCGTGCGCATCGCCGGCACCGTGGGCAAGAGATTGAAGGCGAAAATCATCGCGGCCGCGCAACGCAAGAACCTGCGCGTGCTCAATCCGTAGAAAGCATGTAAGCAAGTGATTATCATGGGAACCAACACCATCCGCCGCCTTGCGGCCGATATCATGGGCGCAGGGGAGTCCCGCGTCCGCTTCAACCCGGACGAGATGACCCGCATCGGCGAGGCGCTCACCCGCGACGACGTGCGCGCGCTGATTAAGGAGGGCATCATCTACGCCATTCCGGCGCGCGGCGTGAGCCGCGCCGGCGCGCGCCAGCGGGCCGAGGGCAAGCGCGTGGGCCGCCACTCCGGCCACGGCCAGCGCAAGGGCACGGCCGCCGCCCGCGGCGAGCCCAAGGAAACGTGGATGGCCAAGGTGCGCTCGCAGCGCAAGCTGCTGTTCAAGATGCGCCACGAGAAGACCATAACGCCTGAGGCGGTGCGCAAGATATATGCCATGATAAAGGGCAACGCGTTCCGCGGCAAGATGGTCATGCGCAATTACCTCAATGAAAACAACCTGCTGACAGAGAGCGGCAAAACCGCCCACAACGAGAAAAAGACAGCGAAAAAAGTCGAAACACCCGCAAATACAGCAACAAAATCCCCGACCGCAAAGACGGCGGCCAAATCCCCGACCAATAAATCCTAGATGCGTAGAATCCATGTTTGATGAGTGTGAATGATTATGCCGGCTGCAAAAGGTCCCCTGTACAGAGTCGCGTTCCGCCGTCGCCGCGAGAACCGCACGGATTACACCAAGCGCCTCGGCCAAATCAAGGCGACGACCCCGCGCCTGGTGGTGCGCGCCTCCAACAAGGGCCTGCGCGCCCAGATTATCGCCTTTGACGCGGTGGGCGACAAGGTGCTGGCGCAGGCGGTGTCATCCGAGCTGGAACATTTTGGCTGGCTCCCGCAGGCCAACACGCCGACAGCTTATCTCACCGGCCTGATGGCCGGCGTGCGCGCCAAAAAGGCGGGCGTGAAGGAATTCCACATCGACATCGGCATGGCCACGGCGAGCGTGGGGCGCATCCTCTTCGCTGCCGGCCTTGGAGCCAAGGCGGCCGGCCTCGAGACGTCCATCGATGAGAAAATGGTGGCTGCGGACCGGCTGAACGGCACGCACATTTCCAATTACGCCAAGGACCTCAAGACAAAGGACCCGGCGAAATACGGCAAGCAGTTCTCCCGCTATGCGGCGAAGAACATCGACGTTACGGCGCTGCCCGCCCTGTTTGAGAAAACCAGACAGAAGGCAGCCAGTGGGTGATATTCATGGGAGGACGTTTCGAACGGCGGCGCTCAAACCGGGACAACGAGCCAAAGCCGGAGTGGATTCCGAAAACAGCCATCGGCAAGCGCGTGAAGGCCGGCGAGATTACCTCGATTGAGGAAATCTACGAGCTGGGCAAGCCGCTTCTCGAGGGCGAGATTGCGGACCACCTCCTGCCCGGGCTCACGGACGAGACGCTCGACCTCATGAACACCCAGCGCATGACCGACTGCGGCCGCAAGGCCCAGTTCCGCGCCATCGTGCTGGTGGGCGACAAGAACGGCCACTTCGGAATCGGGGCCGGCAAGTCGGAAGAGGTCCGCCCGGCGATTGAGACGGCCGCGAAGGACGCGCGCCGCAACATCATCTGCGTCCCCCTGGGCTGCGGCTCATGGGAATGCGGCTGCAAGACACGCCACTCTCTGCCCATTCAGGTAATCGGCAAGAACGGCTCTGTCGAAGTCACGCTCAAGCCCGCGCCCCGCGGTCTTGGCATCGCCGCCAACCCGGTGGTGAAGAAAGTGCTTACAGCCGCCGGAGTGAAGGACGTGTGGTCCTTCTCGCGCGGCCACACTGAGAACGTTTACAACATGTCCATGGCCGTGGGAAAGGCGCTGGATTCGCTCAACAAGATGCGCTACCGCGGCGACTGGAAGGAGACCGCTTCGGCCGATGACCGGCAGAAGCGCGACGTTGTCGCGCCGGCAGACGTGCCGGCCGAGTAAGAGGAGATTTAGATGGCAGTTACCAACACCAAAACGGGCAGCGCCCCGGTCCAGAAAAGGGAGAGCTCCTCCAGGGCACCGGCTGCAGCCAAATCCCCGGCCGCAGCGGCCCGCAAGCCTGATGCTTCCTCCACTTCGGCCGCAGGTGCCAAGCTTCTGGCCATCATCCGCGTCCGCGGAGTGACAGGGCTGCACCCCAAGCGCGCACACACCATGGATTTGCTCAACGTGAGCCGCTCCAACTGCGCGTCGCTTGTGATAGACACCCCGATTACCCGCGGCATGCTGCACAATTGCAAGGACTACATGGCCTGGGGCCCGGTCTCGCTCGGCATGGTCGAGAAGATGCTCACAAAGCGCGGCTGCATCGGCGGCAAGAGGATGAATACAATCAAGAAGCCGGCTGAGATTACGGAGATTGCCTCCAAGATTTTCGCTGGCTCGGCAACGCTCAAATCGCTTGAAATCAAGCGCGTGTTCCACCTCACCCCGCCCTCGGGCGGATGGAAAGACAAGAAGCGCACCTACCCGATTGGGGATTTGGGTCCCCGGCCCGATATGGATTCGCTTCTCAAGTGCATGATTTGAAGCCTTTTCGTTTGATAAAGAAAAGCCTTCAGGGAAAAGAAAACCAATTTGATATTGACGTGATTATCATGGTACGACCTGGCAAACGCAACCGCAAATTCCTCGGCACCCGCAACCACGGCAAGGGCAATGCCAAAAACAAGCGTGGCAAGGGTGGAAAGGGCGGCTGGGGCCGCGCCGGCATGCACAAGCACCGCTTCTCCTACATCACCGTGCACGAGCGCTCGTGGATGGAAAACGGAGGCCACCGCGGCTTCCACAGCCTGCGGGACAACACCCTGCCCAGCCTCAACTTGTGGCAGGTCCAGCTCATGGCCGACAAGGGCGAATTGAAGAATGAGGGCGGCAAGATGGTGCTCGAGTTCGCAGGCAAGATTTTGGGCTCCGGCTTCATTTCCTCACCTGTGATTATTCGGGCGATGGGCGCCTCGAAGAGCGCCGTTGAGCACATCTCTGCCGCTGGCGGCAAGTTTGAATTGATTGCGCCCAAAGAGATGAAGGAAACGGGCGGAATCAAGAAAGACAACCGCGGAAGATTGCAGGGCGAGGGCGGAAAGCCGGCGACTGGAGGCGCAAAGCCGGCCGACGGGGCGAATGCTGCTCCGGCTGGAAAGAAAGCGGCTTAGAGATTTCTTATTTTTAATTCCAATTTTTACTTTTGATTTTGTCTTCTGCCCAGCGAAAGCCGGATTCTGCTTTTAATCCGAGACGTCGAGGACAAAAAATTCGGCACCGGTGCACACGCATCATGCCGAGCTGTTTCCAAGGCACTTGAAGACAGAGAAAGGGGAGAAAATAGAGATATAGGCGCGTTTTCGGTGAGGATGGACCGGGAAGGAGCGGGCTTGCGAACAAGATAACGCCCTTTCCAAGGCAATGCGCATCTCCGTCGTTAAGAAAGATTAATTAATCTTAATTAACGGAAATTAAAGCATGGCAAACCCCTATGACCCCCGCACCCCGGCCGAGCCTGACGAGTTCGGCGGGCGCAAGACCATTCTCTCGACGGTCCGCGAGCAGATTGAGGGCGCGTCCGCCCTGCGCCGCTCGGGCGGCATCCTCATCCAGGGCTTCCGTGGCGTCGGGAAAAGTTCGCTCATCAAGAAGCTCGTGAGCATGGTCGAAACCGACCCGGCCATCAAGGGCGGGGCGTTCGTCGCCAGCTGCCGCCTTGCCAAGACCGCCTCGGGTTCGGACCTCTACCAGATGATTACTGAAGGCCTTCTGGAGGAAATCGGCAAGAAGCGCTCCCTCGCCGACAAGATTGTGGGGCTCAAGGACCTGATACGCTCGGTCGGGGCGGCCGGCGTCAAAGTTGATTTCGACACGGCCGAGCACGGCAAGAGCGGCCACCAGCGCTGGCGCGACCTGCTCAACAAGATGAAGGGCGCCGGCCTCGTCTTCGTAGCCGTGGACGACGCCGATTCCCTCTCCCCCGAAGCCATCGGCGAGCTCAAGACCATCGTGGAGGAGACCAAGGAGGTCCCCATCCTCCTGGTCGTGGCCGGCGGCACCGAGATGGAGCAGCGCATGATTGACCAGTACTCGCCCGTGGCGCGCATCTTCTCGGGCGCCAGCTTCAACATCTCAAGCTTCGACCTGGACGAGACGCGCGAGGTTCTCCAAAACCCGGTTCGCGGCATGCCGGACGTGAGCTGGACCGAGGACGGCGTGAAGGCGGTCCAGCAGTTCTCCAAGGGCTATCCCTTCCTGGTCAAGTGCCTGGCCAACGCAAGCTTCCGCACGGGAGCGCCCATCGACGCCAAGCGCGTCCAATCCTGCCTCAAGGCGGCCCTGGAAATCGCCCGGCCTTGGCTGGACAACAAGCTGCGCGAGGCCTCGGACCAGGATTTGCTGTGCTTCTACAAGATAAGCCGACGCAACCAGTTCAGCTTCCGGAGCGCCGACCTGACCAAGATGGGGGTGCCGGCGCCCTATGTCGGCAGGCTGGTCAAGCTCAAGGTGCTCAAGGCAGTCAGCCGGGGCCATTACGACCTGATCGAGGCGCCCATGATCGCCTATTACCACATGCTCAAGCGCCAGCTGCCGATGGAGGAAGGGGACTAGATGACGGGCCAAAGAGGTCGTGGAATCGGTGGAAAAAACTCCTAGAACAATTGCGGGATTACAAGAACCGCATCTCGTCGGGCATGCGGGTGGAAAAAATGCTGCTGTTCGGCAGCCGGGCCAGCGCGCTTTTCCAGCCATTGAGAGTGTCAGGATATTTGTGTTTGTTGACTCTCCAGGATTTGGCGGAACTTGGGCTGTCTTCAAGAACATTCGCCAATTGGATGGCGGTTTTTGAGGATAACCGCTCCCTGAGTGCGGGGCCATTGGAATCTTTTGAGTAGTATAATTTGGTTTTAGGAATGGGAGGCATGATTGACTTATGCCAAATCACATACTTAAACATTCCGTCAGACATACAGAGGCAGACATTTCGTCTCATCGTTTGCCCCCCCCCCCATTT